>JAHILZ010000025.1 GCA_018896765.1 Patescibacteria group bacterium
ATATTAGATATTAGATATTAGATATTAGATATTAGATATTAGATATTAGATATTAGATATTAGATATTAGATATTAGATATTGAAAATTAATATTGAATATCCAATATCTAATATTAGTTCTTGTTTTTTTACAACAGTAATTTTTAATCCTTTTTCTTATATGAAAAATAAAGCAAATAACATTTTTCTCGGCGTCGACATCGGCGCCACAAAGACGATTTTTCTTTTGGCGGAGATTAGCGGTGCGAAATATAAAATTTTAGAATCGGCCAAAATCGCGACTCCGCGGAAAGAAAAAGAGATTTTGAAAATGGTGGAAGAAAATTATAAGAGCTTGGCGGAAAAATACTCTATTGCCGGCATCGGCATCGGTTTTTGCGGGCCGGTGGATTTTAAAAAAGGCATAGCGATAAAAGGGCCTCGTTTAGGAACGGGAAAGATTGATTTTAAGGCAAAGCTCAAGAAAAAAATGAAAGTTTTTGTAAAAGTTGATAATGAT
Source organism: Patescibacteria group bacterium (assembly GCA_018896765.1). Lineage (GTDB taxonomy): Bacteria > Patescibacteriota > Minisyncoccia > JAHIHE01 > JAHIHE01 > JAHILZ01. The sequence goes on from JAHILZ010000025.1 coordinate 501, forward strand.
GTAAGGTGTTTTCTGTTTGCCGAAAGCGCTTTTGGCAAAGCGCAAGGGAAGAAGAACGCGGTGTTTTTAACGCTTGGCACCGGCATTGGCGGCGGGATAATGATTAATGGCGAGATTTATCGGGGCGCCGCTAATTTTGCCGGAGAATTCGGGCATATGTTGATGGGCGAGATTAGCAAAGAAGAAGAATTTGAGCTTGTCAGCTCGGGAACGGGACTAAGCAATGTTTACAAAAAAATTACCGGAAAAATTTTGGATAGTTTTCAGATAGTTGATCTGTCCAGGAAAAAAGATTTTAGCGCTTTAGCGGCAATTGATTTTGCTTCAAAAACTTTAGGCATAGTTTTGGCTAATATAATTCAAAGTTTTAATCCGGAAATTATTGTTCTTGGCGGCGGTTTGTCGGAAGTGGATTTGATTATCGACAAAGCCAAAGAATACGCGAAAAAGAAAGTACTTTTGCCTTCCTTGGCTAAAACCCCGATTGTGGTTTCAAAGCTTGGGCAAAATGCCGTGGCATTGGGCGCGGCATGGATGGCTAATTTAAAGCAAAGTAAAGCATAAAAATTAATATGTATAAAATGTGTATAATTCATGTATAATTATACATGTTTTTAATCGCACATAATTCGCGCGTTTTAATTGATTTTAGGTTTAAATTATAGTAGGTTTAAATGTATCAGCTTGATAGATTTTAGAAAAAAACGCTTATTTAAGGAAATTTATGCGGCAACAAGCCAAAGAAAAAATTAAAGCGTTGGTGGAAAAATACGAGCAGATTAAAACTTCCGGCAAATTAAAATCGTACACCGAACAAGAAACCAAAAACAGCTTAATTTCTCCACTTTTGGAAGCGCTTGGTTGGGATATTACTAATAAAAACGAGGTGTCAGCCGAAGAAAATATCATTTCTTCCGGCCGGGTTGATTATGGAATTTATCTTAACGGCAGAGTCAAGTTTTATTTGGAAGCAAAAAAACTTAGCGTGGATTTACAGCGGGAAGAATTCGCCAATCAGGCAATCCGCTATTCCTGGAATAAAGGAGTTACTTGGGCTGTTTTGACAGATTTTGAGCGCTTCAAAGTATTTAACGCCCAGGAAATCGACAAATCCCTAAGCGATAAGCAATTTTTTGAAATTCCTTATACGGAATACATTAAACGCTTTGATCAATTATGGCTTCTTTCCAAGGAAGCGTCTACGAAAATTATTTGGGCTATCGGCTTTTGCAATCCAAAAAAGGAATGACGGTTGACAAGGACGCCAAGAAGCGTAAAGAGCAGGGCATTTATTACACGCCGTCTTTTGTGGTTGATTATATTGTCAAAAATACCTTGGGTCCGATTTTAGCCGAATGTAAAAGTATCGCCGATCTTAAGAAAATAAAAGTCCTTGATCCGGCTTGCGGTTCGGGTTCATTTCTTGTTAAAGCGCTGGAAGCGATAAATGATAAATACAAGGATTTCGGCGCCGATGGCGGGGTTTATACAAAGCTTCAGATTTTAACTGAGAATATTTACGGGGTTGATCTTGATGAACAGGCGGTGGAAATCGCCAGATTGAATTTGCTGATCAATGCTTTGGATAGCAAAATTAAATTGCCGTCTTTAGCAAAAAATATCAAGAACGGCAATTCGCTTATTTCCGGCACGGATGAGGAATTAAAAAAATATCTCGGCAAAAATTTTTGCGATAAGAAAATTAAAAATTATCCAAATATAGAAAAACATTTTAAACCGTTTAAAAAAAATCTTAAAGAAGCAAAAATAAAGTATGGCACTCCGGATAAACCTTATTTTTATTTACACAGAGAAAGAGAAGAAAAGTTTTTTAACGATGGTCCGAAAATTATTTGCGGTGTTAGAGTCAAATATCCCAGTTTTTATTATACGGAAGAAGAATATTATGGTTCGCGTGCTTTGAATTTTATAAAAACAGAAAGGATTAACTTAAAATATTTGACCGGTATTTTAAATTCTAGGCTCGTTTTCTTTTGGCTTAAAAATAAAGGAAAGCAATTGGGCGATTTATTGCAAATTGACAAAGGACCGCTTATGGAAATTCCCATTTGCGTCGGAAATAAAAAACAACAAAAACAAATTATTATTTTGGTAGATAAAATGCTTTCTTTGAATAAGGAACTTCGCAAAACTCCGGAAAATTCCAATAAATGGAATTCGATAAAAGAGGAAGTCGCAAAAATCGATAAAATTATTGATCAAAAAGTTTACGATCTTTATGGGTTGGGGGATGGGGAGATTAGGGTTGTTGAAAATATTACATAATATTTCATTCTAACATGTCGTGTTGACAGACTGATTTTTATTTGTTATATTTTAAATATGAATAAAAAAGAATTAATAGAAAAAATAGAAAAAGAACGAAATTCAAAGCTTATTACCTATATTACAGGTGATAGGCAGCCTTTTAATACTAAAATTGCAGGAGATGTTGTACCTCTTTTAAATAAACAGCTTGAAAAATTTGGAAAATGCAAAAAAATCAGCTTATTTCTTTATACAAGCGGTGGCGATATGCTGGCGCCGGTTAGGATAGTTAAATTAATTCGCAATCATTGTGATGAATTTGAAGTATTGGTGCCTTATAAAGCGCACAGCGCAGGAACTTTGATTTGTTTAGGCGCAGATAAAATTATTATGGGAAAATTGGGAGAATTGACACCCGTTGATCCGTCTACAGGGCACCCTTTTAATCCGCAAAACCCGAGTAATCCTCAGCAAAAACTTGAAATAAGCGTTGAAGATCTTAATTCGTATCTCCTTTTTGCTAAAGAAAAAGCCGGAGTAAAAGACGATCAAATGAATGAAGTATATAAATTATTGGTTGATAAACTTCACCCTTTGTCTATTGGCAATGCTTATCGCGCTTACAGAATGGCAAAAATGTTAACCGAAAGACTCTTGTCTTTGCATATGAATATTGAAAAGGAAAAGGATAAAGTTAAAAAAATAGTAAAAGAAATAACCGGCGACATAACAATACATGCGTATCCTATTGATAGAGAAGAAGCAAAAGAACTCGGTTTAAACATAGAAAAACCGACAGACGAAACGGAAAAAGACATGATTGCTCTTTATGAGCAATATGCCGAAGTGATGAAGTTTGGACAGCCGTTTCAGACAACAGAACTTTTAAGAGGGCAAGATACTGCCATTATTGATTATGCCGGCGCATACATAGATTCAAAAGAATTATCATACGAATTTACATTTAAGGGCAAGGTTCAAAAATCAATTCGCAATAATCAAACTGTCATTGATATGAATATCGATTCACAGTCATGGGTTAAAAAAAATAATTAAAATTATGAATATTGAAGTAACCACAAAATCAAATTATATATCAAACTTGTCCGCGAACAGCTCGTCGGCAATGGCAAATGATCCTGACTTTGATTATAAATTTGAGAAATGGTTAAATGAAGAAATAATAAATGAAGAAATAAAAAAAGTAAAATTTGATAGAACAAACGGTTTTTTATCAATAATATTTATACCTTATGGCGCTGTTGAATCTTCAAGAGAAAGTTTCATTGGATGTATTTCTGATGAAGAGGCAGAAAAAATGCAAAATGAAATAGCTTTATTTAAAAAAAGTTTTGACGATGATCTTAATAGAAGAAACAAAATATTGCTTGGACGCTAATTTTATTATTAATCTTTTAAAAGGCAAATCAAATGCTGTTTTGCTTTATAATGAAATCAAAAATGCGCCATTGACTATAACTTCTGTGGCGCTTTTTGAAATTTTGCGCGGAAAAGAGCAAAATCAAAATAAAATTCAGGAATTTGATAAATTATTGAAAACATTGGAAGTATTGCCGTTCAGTGAAAAAGAAGCTAAAGAAGCAAGCCGAACAGAAAAGGCAATTCATCAAAAAGGTCAAACTATATCGTCTCCGGATTTATTTATTGGAGTAACTGCGAAAAATAATAAAACAACTTTGATTACCGATGATCTTAATTTTAATAGTATGATTGAATCCGGATTGCAAATACGGAATTATTGAGCAGGATTTTATAATAAATATATTTACTATTTAAATTGTTATTCCTGTTGAGTAAATAGGTTTTTTTTATACTCATATAAATAGCGAAGAGGCATTATTTTTGGCAAGTTAAATTATAATGTCCAAGTGTCTAATTTTCAGGATAATAGCGATTTTTATAATAATTGCGCGAATACGGTAATTGATTTTTGCCGAAAATATAAAATTGAACATCATATTAAATACGGAACGAAGAGGAAGGATGACAGGAGCACGGAAAAAATATTCAGAAAATTTCCAATTAAAACCGAACGCAATCCAATTCAGACGCCGCAATTAAGCATATAAAATTTAAAAAATACACCTATTAAAATAAGGCGTATCTTTTGTTAAAAAATTTTGGAGCAATAAAAACATTTATCAATTTTTCCGCTGGCATTGAAATTATACCCTCAAAATTTTCCAAAGATTTATTCAAATCCAAAATCGCGGAGATAATTTTTGAGCGAACTTTTCGCGAATATTTGATTTTATAACGCTCCGACTGAATTTTCTTGCTATAGCATAAAAATTCAGTTAAGAGTCCGCTGTTAATTTCTTAATGATAAAAAACACCCGACTGAATTTTCTTGCTATAGCATAAATTTTCAGTTAATGGTTTATTCACGCGAGAACTGGTTTGCAGCCGGTTTTCAAAGTTTAGAAAGCGCAAAAAGTTATCCACTTGACAATATTTAATGGTGTGGTAATATAATACCACACTTAATTTATTTAAAAAATGAAAGGGGGTGAACAAAATGAGCAATCTTAAAAAGTTTGGTAAAATTTTAAAGCGCTCAAGAATTGAAAAAGAACTAAGCTTGAGAGAAATTTGCAAATTGGCAAATTATGATCCAAGCAATTGGAGCAAGATAGAAAGAGGAGTAATATCGCCGCCATCGGAAGAAAAAACTTTGCGCAAGTGGGCAAGAATATTAGGGCTATCCAAAAAGTCAGGAGAATTTCAAGAATTTATTGACAAAGCCGCGATAGCGCAAGGCATCATTCCGCAAGATATTTTATCTAAAAAAAATGCGGTAAAATGCATGCCAGCCTTTTTTAGAACTCTTCGCAATGAAAAACCGACCAAAGAAGAAGTTGATCGGTTGGTGGAAATAATCAGAAATGCGTAATTACGATTATGGATTATACAAAAATTAAAGCTCCATATATAAACAACAAAGAAATAAAGAAAAAGGCTGATTTATTCAGACGGAAGTTTTGGGACGATTCTATCCCTGTTGATATAGAAACAATAATTGATGTTAAGCTAAAAATTGATATTATTCCTTCATTAAATTTGAAACAGGAGTGCGATAGCGATGCTCTTATCAGTTCTGATTGGAAATCTATTCTTGTCGATCGAAATGAGTATTTGGACGAAAGATATCAAAATCGTCTGAGATTTTCTTTTGCCCATGAAATCGGTCATTTTGTTTTACATAAAGACATTTATGGCAGTTTTAAAATAACCGCTCTTGAAGAATTTTATCGTTTTATTGAGAAAATTCCAAAAGAACAATATGGCTTTTTTGAAACGCAAGCCAATAAATTCGCGGGGTATTTGCTAGTCAAAAGAAAATTATTAGAAAAAAAATTAGACATAGAAATTGAAAGAGTAAAAAAGGCAATTGATTTAAATTCTCTTAACAATAAAACATTATTGAAATCTTATATTGCCAATCCTTTATCAAAAGAATTTGGTATTTCACGAGAGTCAATGGAAATTATTTTGAGTGAATTTGATATTTTAAACGATGAAAGCGGTTTTTAATTTTAAGAATATTATTTTAAAGCAAGCAATCAATTTTTTATGCTCAAAATAAAACGAAAATCATTATTATACAAAAGCGGCGTGGAATACGCCGATTATCGCGTAAATCATATAAGCATATAAAATTCAAAAGATACGCCTATTAAGACAAGGCGTATCTTTTGTTAAAAAATTTTGGAGCAATAAAAACATTTATCAATTTTTCCGCTGGCATTGAAATTATACCCTCAAAATTTTCCAAAGATTTATTCAAATCCAAAATCGCGGAGATAATTTTTGAGCGAATTTTTCGCGAATATTTGATTTTATAACGCTCCGACTGAATTTTCTTGCTATAGCATAAAAATTCAGTTAATGGTTTATGATTCACGCGTATATGCCTGCGATAGGATGGAGTAGGTAATAAAATCTGATTTGTGGATAGTTTCTGTTTGTGTTATGCGGTTGTGGATAATTTGACTTATAGTAAAATGATCGAACCTGTAGAATTTGCAAGTAGGCACAATATCTGCTAAGATAAAGGCACATACATATATAGACAATTTAACAATCAACTATATGTATACTTGAAGAGCATTTTGTTTCCCTGATAGATTTTATAAAAAAGCATGAAATTAACGGAAAAAGATATTCCGGCTTAGTTGTTCATGTAAATAATTTTGATGTAGTATTGTCAAATGATAAAGAAAAAAGAAAAGTAATTGATTTTTTTAATGAAATTAGAGATATTCTACAGATACAAGATGTTTATTTTTTGTTTTTGGGGCCAAGGAATTTTTTCAAAGATATCATAAGCACGCAGAAAAGAGTAAAAGGTATTTTTTATCAAATTCCGTTAATAGTCAATCCTCTCAGTAAAACAGAAATAACCGCTGCCTTTAAGGAAAGAATGAAATTGTTGAAATCAAATGACGTAAGCGAATATATTAAGCCCATTGAAGATGAGGTGGTATTCCGTTTATATGATCTTTACAAAGGAGATCTTCGATCTATAATGTCAGCGATTAGAGCAATTCTTAATCAATGTTCGGATAAATTAACAAAACCCTTATCAGTAGATGAATCGATGCTGTTATTGGGTAAAGAACGATGGGATAAGATTATTATGGCCGTTAAATTAACCGAAGAGCAAAAAATTATACTTCGTTATTTAATTGAAAAAGATAAAATAAGCCAACGGGAGATTGCGGATATTTTCAAAAAAGCTAGAACTAATGTTTCGGGGTATTATTTTAAGCCTTTGAGGGATGCCGGGATTATTGAGGAAAAAGAGAAAATCGGAAAAGTGCCTTATTGGGGGCTTACCGCAGATTATATCCCTTTAAAATGGTACATTGAATCGCAAAAAAAAATAAGGCAAGAAATAAATAATAAGTCTGGTGAGTTAACTCTTGGTATTTGAGAGAGTTTTACAAAAGCATAATCCTATGCAAAAAATCACTCGCAAATCATTGCTATACAAAAGCGGCGTGGAAGTCGAAAAAAGTTATCCACAATTTTCTTTTTTGACAATATAGTTTTTTGTAGTATAATAATGTTAGTAAGATCAGAAAAATAAAAAAATAACTTAAGGAGGATGAAAATAAAAATACTGGAATTTATTTCAGAGTTTGTCGGCAAAGTAAGCCGCTTAGTTTTGTTGTCTGCCGGTTGCGTTGTACTCTCTCTCTCTCTCTCTCTCTCTCTCTCATTTCCTTAAACTTAAAAGTTAGAGATTCTTTGAATAATTTGAATAAAAAGTTATATCCTCATTTGCGTTTCGCGCGCGGCGAGGGTTTTTTGTTTTCCAAAAATTTTACAATCTGACGTCGGTCCCGAAATTCCAAAAATAAAAATAAAAATATAAATATAAAGGCACAATTAAATCTATCAAAAGATTTTTAGCCGTGTCTTTTTTTTATTAGTTTTTAAGAAAGTGTTTGATGGCGGTAGTACTTCCTTGCAAGGGGAGGACAGGTTTGTGCCATAATCCTTGACTGATTATCAAGGATTAAATAGAGCCTGCACCCCGCTTGAAAGGAAGTATTAAATAAATGGTTTTTAAACTCGCGGTTTCAAGCGCAAAGTTAAGAGTTTTATCCCAAGCGCTTATGAGGCGGCGAGTATAAAATAAAAAGGTCGAACAAAAGAATAAAATAAAATAAATCCGAAGCGCGAAATCCGAAATACGAAACAAATTCCAATGACCAAAATCCAAAATTCAAAACACGAGTTTAAGACATTTGAATTTAGAATTTAGATATTGTTTCGAATTTCGATATTAGGATTTCGGATTTTAACCAATATGGCTGTAGAAAAATCAATGTCTAGTTCCAGCTTAGTGGAAGTGATTGACCGCATCCTTGACAAGGGAGTTGTGGTTGACGCTTGGGTAAGAATTTCATTGGTAGGAATTGAGCTTCTAGCGGTTGAAGCAAGAGTAGTAGTGGCCTCTGTTGAGACTTGGCTGAAGTATGCCGAAGCGGTAGGCTTGACTACCAGCGCCACCGCTTAACCCTTGAGATAGAGAGTATTCTTTGTCCTTGAATAAGCCCCATTGGCTTGATAGGACAAGTTGGCGAGGTACCCTTTTTATCTTAAAGAAGCATTTTCATAAATCCTTTTTTATCCCGACTTTCATCGGGACTGGGATGAAAAGCGTACCCATCCAACATTTATAAAATAGTAAATAATGTTTACAACGATGTCAAAGAATATTGAGAGAAATAATTTAAAAAATTTAGCCGAGGATATTGTTGTTTCGTATGACGCGCGGGTGAAAGTAGTCGGAGAGATTGTGGAAGACACTCATAAGATACTGGATGGATTTAGGAAAAATAGGGAGGAAATGAGTGATAATCTCCGGGAGGTTTTAGCAAAATCCGAGTCGCTTCGCAAAAAAGATTTTAGCGCGATGATGCAGGATATTTTATTGACCCAGCATAAAAAAGAAGAAAATGTGAAAAAAATGCTTGCTGGTTTCAGAGAGGAAGAGGCCCGAGTGGCAGAACATTTAAGAGGGTTGCTTAAAAGAGGCGAGGAACTTCGCTTGGCAGATTTCAAAAAAACTTTAGTCCGTATACAGCAGGATCAGGCGGCGAGAGAAGCAAACACTGGAGAGCAAGTTAGGGCCGAGCTTGCGGCTATGCAGGATGAAGTCCATAAGATGCTGGAGGCATTCAAAAAAGAAAGAGAAGCGGCGGCGGAAGAGTGGAAAAAAGTCAGAGGAATTTCATAAATAAATATATGGCAAATAAATATATGACAAAAAAGCGAAAAAAAATAGCCGTTGGTAATTTCAAAAGCATCACTTGCGCTTTTTGCAAAGGAAAGGGCAAGGATCCGTTTGAAGTTCCGTCAAAACTCTCCAACTGCCAAGTTTGCAATGGCAGAGGCGCGGTTCAAGTGGTGGAGCCGGTAGAAATTTGTCCCTATTGCAAAGGAAGCGGCATCTTCTTTAATCACCGAATGCCTTGCGCGGTATGCGGGGGGAAAGGTATGGTAACAAAAATCAGGGGAGAAAAAAGATGCGCGAAATGCAAAGGCGACGGAAGAGAACAGGGAAGCGATCTTCCTTGCGCGAGTTGTTACGGGCTGGG
>JAHILZ010000103.1 GCA_018896765.1 Patescibacteria group bacterium
GATGAAAAAGAAAATATAATCTTAAAGCTCCCTCCAAAACTTGCACCAATAAAAGCAGCAGTATTTCCAATTGTTAAACAGCCTGAATTTGAAAAAATTGCCAAGGAAATTGTCAGTGATTTAAAAAAAGAATACAATGTTGTTTATGACCAATCGGGAAGCATAGGAAAAAGATATGCCCGTAATGATGAAATTGGAACACCATACTGCATAACTATTGACGGAGATTCATTAAAAAACAAAGATGTTACTATAAGATGGAGGGACACTACAAAACAAATTAGAATTAAAATTTCTGAACTTAAAAAAGTTTTAAAAAAATTAATTGATGAAGAAATTGAATTTGAAAAAGCAGGAAAAATTATAAAATAATTTTAAATGTCCATTTAATTAAATAACAACTCTTTTATCACAAATAAAATTAGGGCATGCGATTATCAATAAAAATAATTAATATTGACAAATTAAACTATTTCAAAGGTTTTACTTTTGAGGTTAATAAGTTAAATTGACATTGCTCCTGTTAATTAAAAAGAATACTTAAACGATTAAAAAATTTATTATTAATATTTTTTAGTTGTGGCATTTTCAGGATTTGTTTTAAGATTAATTCTCCCTCGGGAAAATTAATAAAAAAATTTAAATAATTTTATACAACTAAAATTTCATAATTATAATTATTTTGTGGATTATGTATTTATTTTGTGATTTTAACTAAATTAAACTAATACTTGAATTTTTCTTTTTATCGTCGGAAAAATAGAATTATTATTTTTTTAATTTAATAAAAAATATTTTTTACCGAAGAGTTTTTAAAGATTATATTCTTAATATGATTAATTAAAAAAGAGGTTACAACAAAATGGCTAAAGCTAAAACACCAAAACAGTTGGAGATTAGTATCAGGTCTCTTAAAAGAAAGATATCTCTTCTGGAAGCTCAGAAAAAAAGAGCTGTTGCTGCAAAAAAGAAAACACCAGCAAAGAAAAAAAGAGTAGTGAAGAGAAAAGCTGCTAAGAGAAAACCTGCAAAAAGGAAAACTGTTAAAAAGAAAAAAAGAAGATAATTAAATTTTTTAATTTATTTTTATTTATTGGAAAGCTAAATTCTCTGGGATAGGAATTTGCAAAATGTTTTTAAATTATTATTGTTTATTTTATTCATGAATAATGGATGCATTTTTTGTAAAATCATTCAAGGGGAAATTCCCTGCAATAAGATTTATGAAAATGATAATTTTATTTCTATTGCAAATGTAAATCCCCTCACAACAGGGCATACCTTGGTTATTTCTAAAAAACATTTTGAAACTATATTAGACATGCCAGATAGTTTAAGTCCTGAACTTTTAGATTGCATTAAAAAAACATCTTTAAAACTAATGGAAAAATACAAAGCAGAAGGATTTAATCTGGCGAATAATAATTTTAAAGTTGCAGGACAAATTGTAAACCATCTTCATTTTCACATTCTTCCAAGAAAAAAACACGACGATTTTAAATTTGGTGTATAATTAAAAATAAAAATGGCTCTGGGGAGATTTTAATTTTTATGTAGTTAAAAAGATTTATAAGTATTACTGTATTACCTAATAAATGAAAGAAGTGATTACATTTAAGGGCGATAGGAATCTTTGGATTGATTTTGTAGCAAAACTAAAAAAAGACAGAAAACAAGTTTGGGAAGTTCTGGAAAAATTTATTAGAGTATATCTTAAAAAGACGTAAAATGAAAACTAATTATTTAGATTCTCTTAACAAAGAAGAAAAATTTGCATTATTCTTTGGGATAATGGCTGGCGATGGGTGTCTATCTTTTTATATCACCAAAGATAGAAAGCAAAAAAAAGTCATAGTTGTTACTGGAAATTTTTATGATGATAAAGAATTTTTTGAGACTATTCTTGTTCCCCTGTTAAAATCTTTTACAAACAATTCTGTTAAGATCAAAGACAAAAGGTATTGTGGAACTATAGAGATTCATGTTTTTGATAAAGAATTATTCCAAAAAATAGAAGAGTTAGGATTTCCTATTGGAAAGAAAGGTCCTAAACTATTTATCCCAAAATATTTTTATGAAAAAGATTTGTTAAAAAACATTGTGCAAGGATTTTTTGCCACAGATGGTTCTTTAGTTTTAACAAAAAATCCAAATAAATTTTATCCAAGAGTGGAGGGTAATGGAATTTCTAAAAATTTAATAAGACAGATTACAGAATATCTTAATTATATTGGAATGAATGGTTATTTTTATATAGCGAAAAGAAAAAACGAAACTTCTAGATACGATAATCAACAACAATACAGATTTCAATTTAATGGTAGGAACAATTTAATTCTTTTTAATAATTTAGTGGGTTTTGTGAACCCAAAACATAAAAAAAAATTTAATGAGTTTATTAAATATGATGAGCAATATGATAAAACTATTTTTGGTTTACCTCCTATAAAACAAAAATATGCTGGTGAACCCATCACATCAGAATTCGAAAAGAAAATGGCTCTGGAGGGATTTTAACCCTCGACCTCTGCCTCATGAGAGCAGTGCTACTAAACCCTGAGCTACAGAGCCAATCTTAAAAGAAAAAATCAATTTAAAAATTTTGAGGTAATGCTTAAAAATAGGCTTTTCCTATTTTATTAATGGAAATAAGCAATCTAACTGATGTAACATTACTTGAAAATGTAATTAATCAATTTTCTTCATTAATCACTTTATTTCAGGCAATAGGAGGATTAATTCTTTTTTATATAATTATTAATATTATTGGCATGATACTCAATAGAAAAAAGAGCAAGCAACTTGCAGAAATTAATAAAAATTTAAAAAAAATAAAAAGAATTTTGCAGAAAAAATAAAATTTTTATTTAATCAAAATTATCTCAATTATAGATACACTAACTTTTTTACCCTCTTTGTTTTCAAATTCTTCGCTATTAATCTTCACATCTTTTATTTTTAATTTTTTGTCTTTTAAAAATTTATTTTTGACAAATTCTGCAACATCCACTGCCCTGTTTATGAATTTTCCACGCGCTTTTATTGTCACTTCATTTTTTTGCTTTGTTGTAAATTGCATAACAACACTTGTGACATAAGTCATAAACGGCTTTGTTCCAATATACACAATATTTTTATCAATTACTTGGTTTTTCTCTGCCATTTAACTCTCCAATTATTTATTTTTAAGAATTTTAGGTTGATTCTGAATTTCCTGTCTTTTTAATCTAGATAAAAACCCAGCCATCTGATTTCTTACTTTTTTGCTTGGCATTTCTTTTCCAAGAACCTTTTTATTATGCTCAAAATTTTCAGCAAAAATAACTCCTTGTTTTATGAATTCTTTTGCAGATCTTTTTATCAGTTTTGATTTTATCTTACCCATTATAATCTGTTTATTCTATGGTTTTTAAAGATGTCGGAAACCAGAGGTATTGAGTTTTCAGGAGATGAATTCAGAATTAAATTAAAGAAATTTAAATTAAAAGGTTTATGTAGTTATATGTATTCTTATAATTATCCCCCTGTCACTGTGCAGATATAAAAAATAATACTCTATATAAGTTTCAAAACTCAAACATTTAATAAAATATTAAAAAATTATAAAGGCAAATCAACCCTTAGCACCCTCCAAAAAATTTATTTTAATTATTTTTCTTAGCTTTAAAATAATTTATTGCTCCAAAAAGCATTAAAATTCCTGCTGAAAAAATTATCCATTTTTCAAATCCTTTTACATATTCAGAAACATCAATAAAATTAAATGGGTAATTGATAAAATAAGCTCCCAAAATAATATAAAGAAAAAATACAATAAAATTCACCTTTTTTTTAGGATAATAAATTCCATCATCTCTTTTTATCATACATATTAGTGTTAAACATTATATTTAAATATTTCCTAAAACAAGATAATTATGAATAAAAGTTTAATAAAACATAACCTTATCAAGCTTGGCTCCTAATTTTTAAAAGAGGGTTCTGTAGTCCAATGGTTAAGACACATCCTTGACATGGATGAAATCGCAGTTCAATTCTGCGCAGAACCATTTGTTCTCTTTTGCCTGTATTTTAAATAATGCAAGAAAGTTTTATATATCTTGAAAGAATAAATTAAGCATAAAAAAGTCATCTATTAAATTTTAAATATTGGTGATTTTATTGCAAACATAAACACAGAAATTAATACAAAACAAGGCATAAATAATGATAAAAAAAAATAAAAAAAAGTTTTTTGCAGATAATTATGTTAAAAGCTGGGTTTATCTCAAAAAATCTGTGAATTTTATTTACATAATTATCGGAATTTTTTTATTTTTTTCATTAATTGGTTTTTTTATTCCTGTCCCAGAATTAATGCAAGAAAAAATCCTGGATTTTATTAAAGAACTTTTAAATAAAACAGATGGAATGCCTCCTGTGGAATTAATAAAATTTATTTTCTTAAATAATTTGCAAAGCAGTTTTTTTGGAATGACTTTTGGTTTTTTTCTAGGAATTTTTCCAGTCATAGCAGCAATTGCCAATGGTTATTTATTAGGTTTTGTGGCTTTAATAAGTGTTGATAATGGGGGGTGGCTTATTTTAATCAAGCTCTTGCCACATGGAATTTTTGAATTGCCTGCAATTTTTATCTCGCTTGGATTAGGATTAAAATGCGGAACCTGTATTTTTAAAAAAGAAATTTTAAAAAATTTTAATGAATATCTGATAAATTCTTTAAGAGTTTTTTTATTTATTGTGATTCCACTTTTATTAATTGCGGGAATTATAGAGGGAAGTCTTATTTTTCTTTTAAATAGTTAATTTTATATAATTGATTTACTTGTTAATTTGATAAAATAATTATTAAATTAAACAAAAGGAGGTTAAAATGACTGATTGGAAAAAATGGGTAATTGTTGCTGGTGGTGTTATCGCAGCAGTTGGACAATTTTGGGGTGTTGATTACTACCTACCATTAATTGGTGGAGCAGTGGCAGCAATAATTGGATTGCTCATGGAGTAATCCTATTTAACTTTTATTTCTTTTTTATTATTTTTTAAATTCAATACTTTTTTAAAAAATATTTAGGAAAATTTTATTATGTGAAATTACATAAAAATTCAACTTTTTTAAATTTTGCAAAAATCAATTATTCTTTTAAGTCACTTATTCCAAGCATAATTAAAAGCATTCCTATCATAATTACAATCCAGATTAATCCTCCCTTCAAAAACTCCCATGCAGCAGTTCCAAAGTTCCAAAAAGCTCCCCATTGAGAGGAATAGCTCCAGACAAGGATTGCAACATTTAGCAAAATTAATCCAAGTATAATTTCTACCCATTTGTTCATTGTATTAATTTATATTTCTTTTTGTTTAAAAAGATTTTTATTGTGTAGTATATCATTAAATGACTCAAAACCATATTTAGAAATATTTAAAAGCTGGGTTATTTTTTAAAAAACATGATTTTAGAGAAGTTTAGTGAAGTTTTAGCAATACCTATTTTATAATCCTAGTTTTTACTTTAAATTTTTATAATTAATATGAAAAAAGTAAATCAAGGATTTTCATGCTTTCCTTTTTGAAAAAACCAAAAATGAAAAAAGTTAAAGATTTTTTATGGAAACCTGAAATCTCTGTTGAAGAGACACTTGATGCATTTGGAAATTTAGGATATCAGGCAAGTGAGCTAAACCAGGCATCAAAAATTGTTCTTAAAATGAAGCGTGCTGGAGCTAAAATTTTTTTAACATTTACTTCAAACATGGTCACTTCTGGATTAAGAGGTTTTTTTGCTCAATTATGCAACTTAAAAATTCCACATATTCTAGTGACAACTTCTGGAGCAATTGAAGAAGATTTAATGAAAACCCTTGGAGAAGAATTTGAATTGTCTAGTTTTTATGCAGATGACACTCAACTACATGAACAAGGAGAAAACAGAGTAGGCAACCTTATTATAAAAAATGAAAGTTATATGAAATTTGAAGATTTAATGCACAAACTTTTAGAAAAAATTTATCTTAAAAAAAAGCACATAATGGTCTCAGAACTATTAGCAGAAATAGGTTTGATGTTACAAGATTATGGTAAAGATTATAAAAATTCTATTTTATACCAGGCTGCACTAAATAATATCCCAATATATTGTCCAGGCATTGCTGATTCGAGTTTTGGATTTCAATTATTTATGTTCCAGCAAAAGCACAATGATTTTATTGTTGATACTATTTTGGATATGAAAAGAGTTGTAACTGATTTAAGTTTTGATGAAAAAAAAGGGCTAATAAGCTTGGGAGGAAGCATTTCAAAACATTATGCTATTTTTGCTGCACTGCTTTCAGGAGGCTTTGATTATGCAATTTATCTGACAACCTCCCATGCCAGTTCAGGAAGTATGAGCGGGGCAACAACTCAAGAAGCTAAATCATGGGGAAAATTAAAAGATGATGCAGAAGCTGCAACAGTTATTGGGGATGTTTGCATCACATTTCCTATAATGATGTGTGGAGTTTTAGATAAAATGAGAAAAGAGAGATTGCTTAGATATGAATAACTCCATGCTAAAACACCATAATATTAATATAAAAAATGTTAAAACCAACAAACCAAAAACTAAGAAAAAGCGTTATTAATAGTATTAATTATTATATAAAATTAAATTTAATAAGAGGTGTAATTCCTCACTATGCTTGGAAGCAAATATATACTTGCTATTAAAAAATGAGCACTCCTAAATTCATTCTTTCAAAAAAAATAGCAAAAGAAAAAGTAAAAATCTTAGAAGATTTAGGGTTAAAAGTTTCATATTCATATAAAACAAATCATGAAATAGGAGATGTTTTGCAAAAGCTTTGCAAAAATGTTGATTTTTCAATTCATGCTAAAGAAGAAATTGACATGATTAAAGATAAAAATAAGATTTGGTTTTTTACTCAGGCAGAAACAAAAAAAGAACTGGAAAATATCTTAAAAAAAGGCGTTAAAAAATTTGTTATTGACAATGAAATTGATTTAAAGCAACTTTTAGAAGCTATCAAAAACACAAATATTAAAATTAATTTAAGTTTAAGAATGAAATTTCAAGAACATAGGGTTGGAACTGGCAAATACTTTGTTTATGGAATGAACTCCAATATAATTAATAAGATAATCTCTGAAATTAAAGAAAATAAACTAATTTGCAAATTAGGGGTTCATATTCATAGAAAATCGCAAAATACATCTGAATGGGATATAAAAGAAGAACTAGAAGACTCACTAACAAGAGAAAGTTTGAACAGCTTGGATTTTCTTAATCTTGGGGGAGGCTTGCCTTCAAAATATAGAAGCCATGCAGTAGAAGTGTTACCTTATATTTTTTCAAAAATTAAAGAAACAATTAACTGGTTAAAAAATTTTGAAATTGAAACAATAATTGAGCCAGGAAGATTCATTGCAGCTTCTGCTGTTAAATTAGAAACAAGTATTATTCAGATTCAGGGAGAAAATCTAATTATTAACACCACAATTTACAATTGTGCTTTAGATACTATTTTAACTGAAACAAAAATGTTAATTCAAGGTGAGCTTGAAGAACAAGATAATGGAAAATATTATTTGATTAAAGGAAACTCCCCTACACGTGATGATATTTTCAGATATAAGGTAAAATTAAAAGACCCAAAGATAGGAGATAAAGTTATTTTTCTTAATGCAGGAGCTTATAATTATACTACTGATTTTTTTGGATATAAAAAGTTGAAGACAGAGATTGTTGAGGATTTTTCATAAAAATTTATATAGAGATGGTTGTTAATATTCTTATGCAAAAAAATAATACAGACAATAAAGAAATAAATAATCAAAAAAAACCAAAACAACAAGGCTCCTTAAACAAAAAAAGAGATTTTGTTGATGTTCTTAAAATTTTTTCTCCAGGAACTGCAATAAGGTCTGCACTTGATAGCATTTTGAGAGCAGAAATAGGGGCATTAATCGTAGTTGATATTGAAAATCTTTCAAAGATTATGGAAAGGGGGTTTAGAGTTAATTCTAAATTTAGCCCTCAAAAAATAGTTGAATTATCAAAAATGGATGGTGCAATTATTCTCTCAAAAGATTTAAAGCAAATTCTTTCTGCAAATACTTTAATTTTTCCAGATGTGAAAATCTTAACAAAAGAAACAGGAGCAAGGCATACTGTTGCAGAAAGAACTGCCAAGCAAATGAATACTATTGTCATTGCTATTTCTAAAAGAAAAAAGAAAATTACAATTTATTTTGGAGAATTAAAATATGAACTGGAAAAAAGTTCAGAAGTTTTAAGAAGAGCAGCAGAAACATTGCAAATTCTGGAAAA
>JAHILZ010000026.1 GCA_018896765.1 Patescibacteria group bacterium
TAATCTCGGCTGACGCGATAGCGTATGTGCCGAAGGATTAATTTATATTTTTAATATTTAAATTAACATCCAAAGGCAAAGACAAAATTCTCTGAGAAGCATATTCGGCTTCGGGGAAATCGCCTTTTTTGCAACCGTATGTATTTTTGTAATAAGGCTGGAGGTGCAATGCTAAAAAATGAATCCCCGAGCCTATCCCGTTTTTTTTCAAATAATTAATAATTTCCGCGCGCGACATTCTAAGATTATCAATATTCAGCAAAACGATAAATAAATGATGGGCGTGTTTTTCTCCTTTTTTTTCTTCGGAAGAAACAATTTTTATATTTTCCGCGCCTCTGAAAAGGTCGTTATATTTTTTCCATAAAATATCTCTTTTTCGCCAGTTTTTTTCAACGCGCTTGAGCTGGCTTAATCCCAGAGCCGCGCTTACATCATTCATATTATATTTGTATCCGTTATAAAGCACTTCGTAAAAATTATTTCCGTTTTTGCCGTATCTTTTCCACGCGTCTTTGCTGATTCCGTGCAATCTTTTTATTTTCATTATTTCATGCCATTTTTTATTATCGGTTATCGCCATGCCTCCTTCGATCGCGGTAATATTTTTGGTGGGGTAAAAACTGTAGCAGCTTATATCGGCCCATCGGCCTATTTTGGTATTTTTATATTCGGATTCTATGGCATGAGCGCAATCTCCGATAATGAATAGCCTGTATTTTTTTGCCAGAATTTTTATTTTATCCATTTCACACGGGCGTCCCGCGATATGAACCGGTATAATCGCTTTAGTTTTGGGGCTGATGGCTTTTTCTATTAAATTAGGGTTGATATTAAGCGTATCTCGGTCAATATCGACAAAAATAGGTTTGGCTCCCATATGAGTGATTACATTAGCGGTGGCGGCAAAAGTGAATGGGGTTGTGATAATTTCATCTCCGGGTTTTATGCCGATGGCGTCCAGAGCCAAATGCAAAGCGGCAGTGCAGGAATTCGTCGCAACGGCATATTTTATATCTTGGTATTCGGCGAATTTTTTTTCAAATTCTTCTGTTTTCGGTCCTAATCCTATCCACCCGGACCTTAAAACCTTGACAATTTCCTTGATATCATCTTGGGTAATTTCAGGTTTCCCAAAAGTGATAAAATTATTTTTCATAGTTTTTGTTAAATATTTTAAATGTTTATTATGGCGCGGTAATGTTTTGATGCTCTGTTTGTTTTGATTTAAGCGCTTGCCCGGACTCGACGTTCGGTTGATGCTGGAATTAAGGCGGGTATCGGGGGTTATTATATAGAATAAACTTTTATCAATTCGTCTTCATAGATCGGAATATTTTTGCCAAAAATAATTTCAATGTTTTTTCTTAATGGCCGGCAATCATATTTTCGATTGCCTATTATTTCGGTTTCATCAAAAACATTAATCAAGTCTTTGTGTATTATTACGTATTTAATATTATTTTTTTTGAATTTTTCAATTATCGCGCCGCTGTTTTGGGGATTATAGGGTTTTACCATATTTTTATCGACTAGGCAAGTGCTTTGGCTTAAAAAATCGTCTTCTTTGATAAAAGAATAAGAGCTTTCGGAGAACGCGTAAGGCATAATTTTTCCGCTGACAATTTTTTTCTTATGCATAGTCTGGTAATAATTATAAAACGAAAACCCTAATATCGAGTCAACCGGCAGGTCTAAAATCGCATAATTTTCTTTTTCCCGGGAAATTTCATTGTAGAAAGACGGGGCTTTGATTTTTTCTATCGGATATGGAAAAATCATTCTTTCGGCAATGATGGCTAGCGCGAAAAAAACTAAAAGCGCGTTTTTGCGCGCGTTGTAATTTTTTGAGGAAAAAATATATTTTAAAGAAAAAGCAAAGATTATTGAGGAAAAAAGAGCGATAAATACGCTTAGCCGAACCGATTCTTTCGCGAAATTGAAAAATGGAATATATTTCAGGATGAAATAATACGGCAGGGGCAATTTTTCAAAATTTAATCCGAACATTTTTAAATGAGGGCCGAGCGATAAAATGAAAAAAACAATAAAAAGATACAGCCAGTATTTTGCTTTTTGATCCATTTCTTTTCTGCGCTTAAGGTAGAAAATAAGCATTGCAATTTCTAAAAAACCTAAATAGGTGGTGGATTCAACCATATAATTGCTGAATGTGTTGTATAATTTTGGATCGATAAAAGATCCGAATAAATTGCTTAAAGGAGACGGAGTGATATAACTGAAAGGATCAGCGGACCAAATTAATGTTTCGGAAAAATTAGACGGGATAGTTTTGCGCTCCACGGCAGTTTTGATCATCGGAAAGGCAACCGGCAGTAAAAGCAAAATGCTAAGAATGATAAATAAAAAAAAGCTTTTTAAATAAGTTTTGTTAAAAATTTTTTGCTTGCGGAATATGGCAAAAAATATTGAAGAAAAAAATACGAAGATAATGGCGAAAAGCCCGTATTGCCAAGCGCTGATTGTTACTAAGAAAAAAGCGATAGCCAAAAAAAGCGAGTTTTTGATTTTTGGCTCTTTAAGCAGTTTTAGATAAAACAAGATGAATAATGGTATGGCGCCGGCGGTAAGCAGATTAAAATGTATTAAGCTCCTCGCTATCATAAAAGGGCTGAATCCGAATATTATTCCGCTTATAAAAGAAATTTTTTTATCTTTAGTCAGGTAATTTGCCAAAAGGTAAGCGGAATAGGCGGCAAAAACAAAATTAAATAAGACTAAAATATTATAGATCAATATTAAATTATCGGTTGCGAACTGAAGAGGCAAGGACAAGAGCGAGTTAAAAACATTATCATATCCTCCGGCGCTTACATCGAATCCGTTCGGGTAAAAGATCATATCGCTGTGGGAAAAAGGGCTTGTTCCGATATCAATTAAATTATGCTTGAAAAACCAAAAATTCCAGATGAAATAAATAGAATCGCTATTGACGGTATATCCATTTTCTATCGAGTTCTTGCCGGTAGACATGCTGTCGGAAATGTTTAAAATCAGCGGAAAAGTAAAAAAAAGCGCCAGAAAAATATAGGCTAAAATTATTCCCAAGCGATTATTGAATATTTTTTTAAGTATAACGAGTATGTTCATTATTTTTTTATAATTATGTTTCTCAATCCTTCCTCGATCGTTCGGGGATTAAAATTAAGGTCTTTTCTCGAGAGCGATATATCAGCTGATTTTTCGCATAACAGGCGGGGGATTTGGTCGCGAACCATAATATTTATTTTTAAAATATAAAATAAAAAAGCCAAAAACTTTAACAAGCTTAATGGCAGAAATATTTTTATCCGTTTTACGCCTAAAACTTCGGATATTTTGTCAATCATTTTGTTGCAGGTAAACGTTTCGGGACCGGCAATTGTGTATGTTTTTTTCAGGCTGGCGTTATTTTTTAACGCCGCCAGAATGCTTTGTATTAAATCGTCCGCGTATACGGGGCTTAATAAATATTGGCCGTTGCCGACAATAGGAACAAATTGGCTTTTTTGGATGATATTTATCAGTTTGGAGATCGCTTCTTTTTTATCGGCTCCATATACTTCCGAAGGCCTTAGAATCGTCCAATCAAGCTCGGATTCTTTAAGGAATTTTTCCGCCAGAAGTTTTGATTCGGCGTAGGATCCGCCTTTCCGGCAAGCGGCGCGCGAGCTGATATGGATAAATCTTTTTATATTATTATTTCGGCACGCTTTTATCAGGTTTTTTGTTCCTTCGGTGTTTATTTTGTAATATAATTCGGAAATATTGGTATGCGTAATTCCCGCAAGGTGAATAGCGACATCAATGCCGCGAGTGGCTTTATTTAAACTCTCGATGTTTTGCAAATCGCCGATCGCGCGTTCAATTTTCTCGGAAAAGATCAAAGGTTTTTTTCTCGCCAATATTCGTAAATTATGATCGGATTTTTCTAAGCCGGCTATTAATTTTCTGCCAATGGCGCCCGTGGCGCCGGTAATTAAAATACGCATTTATTTTTTCTTATGTTTAAATTCTTTTATTCTAAAAATAATCAGATTTTTTATAAATTCAAAGATAGCTGATGGCTTGACAAATGATCTTCTGCATCTGAGTCCCAGAAAAAAAGTTGGAATTTCGCCTATTTTTAGGCGCAATCGGCGCGCCAGAATCATAATCTCGGCGTCAATGAACCAGTCATCCGAAATAAGATCAAGCTTTTTATACGCTTCCCTTGAAAAAATTTTTGGTTTGGAGTTAATATCTTGCGATTTTAAACCGGGAAATAGTATTTTAAAAAATAAATTATAGACAGTGGAAATAATTTTTCTCCACGGATCGTCGCCGCGTTTGATCCTATAGGTTTTCACCAAATCCAATTTTTCTTCTTTGATTTTGCCATAAACTTTTATCAAGTCTTCGGCGGGCATTTGATCGTCGCCGTCTATCACGGCGATATAATTTCCGGCAGCCAGCCTGAGGCCGCTTTTCATATCCCAGCCCATCATCCCCTTTTTTTCTATGGCGGAAAACTTAATTTTGGGGTTATGGCAGGCGATTTCAGCGACGATTTTAGGCGTTTCATCGTTTGAATTTTTGAGATAATTTCCAACCAAAATCAGTTCATACTCGGAAATATTGTTTTTTTGCATCAGTAGAATAACTTTATCTATAAATTTTTTGATTGGCTTGCCGGATCTATAGCATAAAATTACTATCGAAAGGTCGGGTTTTTTTTCTGAACCAGTTTGCATATTTTTTATAGGGGCGTGTATTTGGTAATTTGAGCCATTTTTAGAAATACGTATTTTCTTTTTTCCGGATAATAATATTTTTCGATAAGGGCGTTTATATCTTTATATTTGGAAATATGGTCGTCGTGCGCGTTGCTTTGGCCGGCGAGACGCATGGCTACGCGCGAAGCCAAATTTTCGGTCGGTAGGAAAACCAGAAGCATGGCGCGGGGATTCATTTTTATGAAATTTTTAAGCAGATTTTCTATTTCTTCAAGCTGTAAATGTTCCAGCACCCCGGATAAAACTATTTTTTCGGGAGTCAATACTTTATAATCGGCAACATCGGTTAATTCAGGCAGTATATCATAGCCAATCACATTTGAGTTCGGTAATTTTTTTTTCAAGTGTCCCACTCCGCAGCCGTAATCCAGAATTACGCCTTTTTCTTCTTTTAAATTGCCAAATTCGATTAAGGTTTCAAGTATTTTACTGAAATAGATCTTTGAAAAACCTTGATAGTAATCTTTTCGATAATCGATTGTATTCGAATTTTTGCCCATATAGTGTTATTGTTTTTTTTCTAAAAACATGCCGAAATAAACACAGGCGCCGTTTTTAAATTCCGATTCTTTTAGGATTTTTAAATGCGGTTTGATGATTTTTTTGTAATTTTTTGGCGTTCGAATGAATTCTCCTTTGTCGAATTTTTGCGTAAAGCGCGCCAAAGCGCTTTCTAAGCGCGGGATTTTTGCGTCTTCCATGATCAATATTTGGCCGTTTGGCTTTAAAACTCTTTTCGCTTCTCTAATGACTTTATTGGAATCTTCGTCGTTTAAATGATGCAGGACGGCCATAATTAATACGCGGTCAAAATGTTCATTGGGAAATTTTAGATCTGTCGCGTCCATAACTTGGAAACTCCCTTTGTTATTTTTTTTCGCGTATTCGATATAATCAGGCAAGATATCTATTCCAAAGTAATTTTCTTTTTCAAAAAGACGGGCGAAAGCGCCGGTTCCGCACCCGATATCGAGAATTTTTTTATCTTCGCTGTCTTTGCCGATAGTTTCCTTAATTAGCATTTTTTGTTTGCGAAAGTTTAATTCAAAAATTTGCCTAAGAAAGGAAAAAATCACCGGTTTTTGCGCTAAATAGTTTCTTGTTTTATATAGAAAATTCATTTTATTAGTCTTAATTTCCAGCAAAACAATGCCGCTTCTAAAATTATTCTTTTTCTCATTTTCGAGGCGCCATGTTTTCGATCCGTAAAAGTTATGGGAATTTCTTTGATTTTGAAATTATTTTTATAAGCATTGAATTTCATTTCAATTTGAAATCCGTAGCCGTTGGAACGAATTTCATCTAAATTTATTTTTTGCAAGGATTCGCGCTTCCAGCCGACAAATCCCGCGGTGGGGTCGGACAAGGGAAGTCCCGCGATTATTTGAGTATAAACGCTTCCGCCGCGGCTGATCAAGCGGCGTATAAGCGACCAGTTTTCAACCTTGCCGCCTTTGATATATCGCGAACCGATTACTATATCATAATTACCGAGATTTTCAATTATTTGAGGAAGATATTTCGGGTTGTGCGAAAAATCGGCGTCCATTTGGATTATATAATCCGCGCCATCGGCGAATGCCGCTTTAAATCCTTCAATGTATGATTGGGAAAAGCTTCTGATTTTTCCTTTGCGGCTGATAAATTTAACGCGGCTGTCTGCCCGAACAAGCGAGTTTGCGATTTTCTCGGTGCCATCTTGGGAGTCGTCGTCCACGAATATAATTTTAACGGCGGGCAGGCATTGAAAAATTTCTCGGCTTATCGAAGCAATGTTTTCCGTTTCATTATAAGTGGGAATGACGATTGTGATATTTTTGGAGTCATTTGCCATATTAAATGTTAAATTGAAATGACAAAAACAAAACAATCAGCTCTTGCTTTTAAAAGCCGTTTTTGTCAATATAATAATATTCTTATTCTAGCACAAAATCTTAATTTGAAAAGGGGTATGAAGTTTATAAAGCTAAAATGCTATTTTGTTAAAATGTTTAAATGATTTCTGTTTGATTTGTTAAAAGAATCATGGTATGATATATCAAGATTTGGAATAATTAAAATAAACAATATTGTTATGCGCTTATTCGTCACCGGCGGAGCTGGATTTATCGGCTCCAATTTCATTCGCTATTGGCTTGAAAATCATTCAAGCGATTGCATTCTTAATTTTGATATTTTAACTTACGCGGGCAATCTCGCCAGCTTGGCTGATGTCGCGGAAAAATATAAAAATAATTATCAATTTGTTAAAGGCAATATAGCGGATCAGTCCTCTGTAAATAAAACAATAAAGGATTTTCGACCCGATATAATTGTTAATTTCGCGGCCGAATCGCATAATAGCTATGCCATTTTAAATCCGACCGTATTTTTTAAAACTAATTTGATGGGCGCTCAAACTTTGTTGGAAGCGGCGAGGATTAATAAAGTTCCCAGATTCCATCATATTTCCACTTGCGAAGTTTATGGAGATTTGCCGCTCGATAGCGCGGAAAAATTTACTGAAAAATCGCCATATCGTCCGCGAACGCCTTATAACGCTTCAAAAGCGGCTTCGGATCACGCGGTGCGCGCTTATTTTGAGACTTTTAAATTGCCGGCGACAATCTCCAATTGTTCCAATAATTACGGCCCTTATCAGTTTCCGGAGAAAATAATTCCGTTATTCGCGACAAATTTGCTTGATAAAAAACCAATTCCGCTTTATAAAAACAGCCAAAATAAAAGGGAATGGCTTCATGTGTTAGATCATTGCAAAGCGATAGATTTTGTTATCAATAAAGGCAAAATCGGCGAAACCTATAATGTCGGAAGCGGTATTGAAAAAAGCATCGAGGATATAGCGGATATTATTTTAAAAAATTTGGGCGCGCCGTCTCGGATGAAAACTTATATCGAGGATCGGCCGGGGCATGATCGGCGGTACCTTCTTGATTCTTCAAAAATTGCCAAAGAACTCGGCTGGAGGCCGGAGATTTCTTTCGAAACAGGAATTAAGCAAACTATTGATTGGTATAAAAATAATCCCGAATGGTGGCGGGATTTAAAAGGAAGAAGTCCGGTAATAGAAAATAATTGGGGAAAAAATGGAGAAAAGCAGTACTCTTAAGACAAGTATTTAATTTTTATTAAAAGACGCTTGGCAGTGACTCTCTTTTTAAAAATTACTTTAATTTTGCCAAGCTTGAATTTTGTCTCTCGGTAAGTTTTAAATTAAAATATTCTTTGATGGGTCGCCAAAATGCACTTTTAATAAAAATTAAATACTTGTCTTATATGGTTTATACTTGTTTTAAAATTAGATAATTAAAAATTGTTTGTAAATTAAATTTATGGTGAAAAATATTATAAAAACTAAAAAACTTCTTATCCTTGGTGCGGGCGGCATGCTGGCATCGGATTTGATTAAAATATTTCAAAACAGCAAAAAATACCGCGTAATTGCTTGGGGAATCAAGGATTTGGATATTACCAATGAAAAGATGGTAAATGAAAAAATTGGCAAGCTCGCGCCCGATATTATTATTAACGCCGCGGCTTGGACAGCGGTGGACAAGGCGGAAAAAGAATTCGATAAAGCGATGGCGGTAAACGGCTACGCTTTGAAAAATCTCGCCGAAATTGCCAGCCAAATCGGGGCTTTGCTGATTCACTATAGCACCGATTATGTTTTTGACGGCAAGAATCCGAATGGTTATAAAGAAAATGATGAACCGAATCCCGAAAGCGCTTATGGGCAATCAAAATTCGTCGGCGAGCAGATGATTTTGATGACCGCTTTCCATAATTCCGGCAAAAGATGCCGCGCCTGCGGCGCCGGGCATGGTTGCGGCAAAATTAAAGTTATAAAGCCTTTAAATTACTATATAATTCGCAGTTCCTGGCTTTACGGGAAGGATGGCAAAAATTTTGTGGATACGATGATCAATTTAGCTGGAAAATTACCGGAGTTGAAAGTCGTTAACGATCAGCGCGGAAGCCCGACTTACGCGCTTGATTTAGCAAAAGCGACTAAATTTTTGATCGAGAAAAAATTTCCTTCCGGTATTTATCATTTTACCAATAAAACATCGAAAAAGGGAATTAGCTGGTATGATTTTGCCAAAGAAATTTTTTCCGCTCAAAGCGGATCCGCCGAAGGCCGAAAGATAACGAAAAAAGTAAAAATAATTCCCGCAACCACCAAAGAATTTTATAAAGGCAATAAAAATTATCTTGCCAATCGGCCGGAATATTCTATGCTTGTCAATACCAAATTGCCCCAAGCGCGGGATTGGAAAGAGGCGCTAAAAGAATATCTACTTGGAAGCAAGGCGTCCAAGTAGATTCAGCTTTAAGTTTAAGCAACCTAAATAACCACCATTATGAGTACAAGAAAAGAACAGTTTATAAACGGCGAATATTATCATATTTTCAACAGAGGGAATAACAAAAGGATTATTTTTGCCGATAATCAAGATTTTGCGCGATTTTTTCAAAGCATGGTTGAATTTAACTCAATCGAACCGATCGGCAGTATTTTTGAAAATTCTTTCAAAAAAGATTTACTTGGATGCCTTGCTTCCAAGTCGTCTAAACTGACAGATTTTACTTGCTATTGTTTGAATCCTAATCATTTTCATTTTACGCTAAAACAATTAACGGACGGCGGTATAAAAAAATTTATGCACAGAATAGGAACTGGTTATTCTAAATATTTTAATAATAAATATGACTGCAATGGTTCGCTATTTCAGGGAAAATTTAAAGCGATACGCGTAGATTCAAATGAATATTTTTTACACCTGAGCGCTTATATTAATTTAAACAATAGAGTTCACCAACTTGGACGCCTTGCTTCCAAGTCAAGCTGGGATGAATATGTTCTTGGAAGGGGAGGTTTTTGCGAGAAAAATATTATTTTGAGCCAGTTTAATAATAGCGAAGAGTATAAAAAATTCGCGGAAGACTCCATTGAGATTAGCAAAGAAAGAAAAGATATAGAAAAACTTTTTCTTGAATAAAATTACTTGGACGCAAGGCGTCCAAGTAGAGCGTCTAATCGTAATTTATTTAACAGAGCTATTTATGGGGATAAAAACATTGACAAAGGTTTAATTTTTGGCGATAATGTAGGAAGCAGTTAGAGAGTAGAAAGTAGAGAGTAGAAAGTGGTAATTTGATTTTAAAATTCAACTACCTTCTACTCGCCACCTTCCACATTCCAATCATGAAAGCGCTAATCGCCGCCGGGGGGCATGGAAATCGCCTTAGGCCGCTTACTTATACCATAAACAAGCATCTTATTCCCATTGCTAACAAGCCGATGATTTTTTACGCGCTGGAAAAAATCGCCGAAACCGGCATCAAAGAAGTCGGCATTACTTTAAATCCCGGCGATACTATTTTCCCCAAAGCGGTGGGCGATGGCAAGAAATGGGGCGTAAAAATCACTTATATCGAGCAAATCGGAGGACCTTTGGGTTTGGCGCATGTGGTAAAAGTGGCTGAGCCGTTTCTTAAAAATGACCCTTTTGTTTTTTATCTAGGCGATAATATTATCTTAAGCGGCATCGGCGGGTTTATCGAAAAATTCAAGAAAGAAAAATTAAATTGCCTTTTGGCGCTGTCAAAAGTCAAAGACCCGGAAAGATTCGGGGTGCCGGAAATAAAAGATGGCAAGATTTTAAAAGTGGAAGAAAAGCCGCAAAATCCCAAAAGTAATTTTGCGGTAACCGGAATTTATATTTATGACCATAATGTTTTTGGAATTCTTAAAGATTTAAAGCCGAGCGCCAGGGGAGAATTGGAGATTTCCGATTTGCATTCGGAATTAATAAGCAGAGGTTTTAAAGTCGGATATTCCGAGATAACAGGATGGTGGAAAGATACCGGCAAGCCATATGACTTGCTTGATGGAAATCAGCTGATACTGAGCAAAATAGAAACCAAGATCAGTCCCGCGGCAAAAATTGAGACGGGGGTCGTTTTGCAGGGTAATGTTATTGTAGGCGATAATTCCGAGATACGGGGAAAAAGCTTGATTCGCGGGCCGGTGATTATCGGAAATTCGACGATAATACAAGATGCGTATATCGGCCCTTATACTTCCATTGGCGATAGAGTGGAAATTTACGGCGCCGAGATAGATCATTCGATAGTTTTTGATGATGTCGATATCAATACCGATAAGCGGATTACCGACAGCTTAATCGGGAAAAACGCTACGATTACACCGGTGCGTGAAACATTTCCCGGCGGACATAAGCTTATTATTGGCGATAATTCGCAAGTGGAACTTTAAATAATTTTGAATTCTGAATTTCGAGTTTCGAATGAATAACTTAATGATTTAATTTTGAAACATTTAATCATTAAAAATTCACTCAAAATTCAAAATTGGAAATTCAAAATTTTATTATTTTTTTAATTTTTAATTTATTGTTTAAACATTCATTTATGCCACAAAAAATCACTAAAGCAATTCTTCCTGTAGCGGGTTTTGGCACAAGATTTTTGCCCGTAACCAAAGCCCTTCCCAAAGAAATGCTGCCGATTGTCGATAAGCCGATTATTCAGTACTTGGTCGAAGAAGCGGTAAAAGCCGGCATTACAGAAATTATTTTCGTAACCGGCCGCGGCAAGCGCTCGATCGAAGATCATTTTGACGATTCGTTTGAACTGGAATACAACTTGGTGGAAAAGCACAAGCACGAACTTTTAAAAGAAATCTATAATATTTCTCGTCTGGCAAAGTTCGCCTATGTTCGCCAGCCCAAGCCGCTTGGCGACGGCCA
>JAHILZ010000027.1 GCA_018896765.1 Patescibacteria group bacterium
TCGGTTTTAGGGATTTTATTATTCAGAAATTAAAGAGAAAAGAATGAAAATAAAAATAGAAATTTATTATGTTTTTTAAAATTCTTAAAAAATCAAAGAAAACTAAAGCGAGGTGGGGGAAAATATATACTGCTCGCGGAGTGATTAATACTCCGTGTTTTATGCCGATTGCCACGCGCGGAGCGGTGAAAAATTTGGCGCCAAGCGAGTTGGAAGGTTTGGGCGCGGAAATTATTTTGGGCAATACCTATCATTTATTTTTGCGGCCGGGCGAAAAATTGGTAAAAAAAGCTGGCGGGCTTCATAAATTTATGAATTGGAATCATCCGATTTTGACTGATTCTGGAGGTTTTCAGGTTTTTTCGCTGGGGCAGAAAAAGGGGGAGACCCGCTCTCCCCTGCTAAATTGGGGGAGAGCGGGTCTCCCCCGCAGTTCGGTTAAAATTTCCGAGCGCGGCGTGGAATTTTGTTCGCCGATTGACGGGGCCAAGCATTTTTTGACGCCGGAAAAATCAATGCAAATTCAGCTTGATTTGGGCGCGGATATGATTATGGCTTTTGATGAATGCACGCCGTATCCGGCAACGCGGGAGTACGCCGCAGAGTCAATGAGGATTACTTTTGATTGGGCGTTGAGGTGTAAAAAATATATTGATAAATCCCAAATCCCAAGCTCCAAATCCCAAGCTCCAAATCCCAAGCTCCAAATTCTAAACTCTAAATTACAAAAAAAACTTTTTAAAACCCCCTTTACTAAAGGGGGAATGGGGGATTTAACTCCTAAATATTTTCTTTTTGGAATTATTCAGGGTTCGACTTTTAAAGATTTGCGCGAGGAATCGGCTAAGCAAATTGTCGGGCTTGATATGGATGGCGTGGCGATTGGCGGAGTCTCGGTGGGCGAGCCGCAGGAAAAAATGCTGGAAGCGCTGGATTGGGTGGCGCCATTTTTGCCGGAAGCCAAACCCCATTATTTAATGGGCGTGGGTTATCCGGAGCAGATTGTCGAAGCGGTAAAGCGGGGGATTGATATGTTTGATTGCGTGATCCCCACTCGCAACGCCCGGCATGGAGCGTTATTTGTTTGGTCCTTCGACTTCGCTCAGGATAAACGGCGCGGGAAAAATATTTTCAAAGCCAAGAATTTTTATAATGTTATCCATATTACCAATAAAAAATTTACCCGCGATTTTAGTTCGGTTGATAAAACTTGCGGCTGCGAACTTTGCCGAAATTTCAGCCGCGCGTATTTGCGCCATCTTTTTATCACTAAAGAAAATTTGGGCTTGCGGCTCGCCACGATTCATAACTTGGCGTTTTATATGGAGTTGATGAGAAAAATCAGAGAAAGCATTTGAAATAAAAATTTATAAAATATTTTGAACAAAAAAAGATCAGGCAATAAATTGCCTGATAAATATTATAACCTTGTTAGTATTATAATATTGTTGTTATCGAGGATGCCTTTTTGCGCATAAGGAGTCTGTATCGTGTATCCTAATTCGGGATCGTTTCGCAAAAATTTTATTGATTTTTTTATTTTTTCCGGGTTACTGTATCCCAGAATATTCATTTTTTCACATAACGCCTCGAAATTTATCTGCCATTCTTTTTCTTCTCCTTTTTGCTTCCCCTCTTTTATTATGGTTTCAATTAGCGTGTTTCCGCGCTTTACCGCGTTAGCGATGTTTTCATGTATTTTTATTTTGCAATTTTCGAGGTTTGTTTCGGGATTTCCCTCTATAAATGCAAAATTTGATCCGATAAAATACACAAGTTTTTCCATAACTTCTTTGTTGTGAGGAAGATTTAGCTCTTTAAGCAAAACTATCGCGCTTAGTCCTTCCTTTTTTGGATCTTTTTCTCTTTTTAAGTTTGCTTTCAGAAGCCGCTTAGCTTTTTCCGTTTGCTGTTTGTCGATATAAATAGTTGCTGAGTTTTTGTTCCACGTTGATGTTTCGTTTTTTTGTTCTTGAACTTCCGGTTTTGCGTCTTCGTCTTTTGTTTTTTCCGGTTCTTGCGGCTGGCGTTGGCTATTTTCGTCTTTTTCCTGGGTTATTTCCGGTTCTGTTTGCTGTGTTGATTTTTCAATGTCCGGAAGCTGGAGTCGAACTTGGTCCATTAGGGCGATTGCTCTGGATTTTATGCCTTCTTTCTTGTTAAGAACAAGGTTTTTTTCGGCCAATGTTCTTATTGCTAAACTTACATTTGTTTGAACGGTGCCGGTCTTTTTGATTATTTCTTGCTGTGCAATTCCGGTCGGTCCGCTTTCAATTACCAGTTTTAAAACTTTCAATTGGATCGCATTTAATTTTTTAGCCGCTAAAGATTTTTCCGGTTCGGTTTTAGCAGTTTTTTCTTTAGGATCGCATGGTTTTTCTATTTTTTCTTTTAGAAACAAAAGCTCGTTTTCAGTTACGCGCCGTTTTTCGTCAGTTTCTAACAAAGATTTTTGCAAACTTTCGTTTAATTCCTCTGTTTTTTTTAATTTCGTTTCCAGAAACAAGATTTTTTCTTCAAGCTCACCTTTGATAAAGCTTGTTTCTTTCGCTGAAGCGTTTTGCTCGAAAAAAGGTTTTGGCTGGTTTCCGTTTCTTGATAGCCCAAAGCTGATCAATGGTTCTCTGTTTGGACCTTCCTCTTGAAGCTTGCCTTCCTTTTTAAAGCCGCATTCTTGAGCAATCGCAATCATTTCTTTGCCGG
This sequence comes from Patescibacteria group bacterium, assembly GCA_018896765.1. GTDB lineage: Bacteria > Patescibacteriota > Minisyncoccia > JAHIHE01 > JAHIHE01 > JAHILZ01. The sequence continues at coordinate 2,704 of JAHILZ010000027.1, forward strand.
ACTCGGCTATCAGCCATTTTATTTTATAAACATCCGGCGCTAAAAAAGCCATAGAAGAAGCTTTCTTTATTGTTTCGGCCCATTTTTCTTTTAGCGCCGCATCGTTTAGATAGACGGTCATTTCCGTTAAGGGTTTTGCCGTTAAAATGATTATTCCAACGGGCTGAAAATCCATCGTTGCTTTATAAACTTTTGCTTCGATAATTTTCTTTTTGAGTTCCCCTTCGGTAATATTCATATGGGCGAATTGCCACAGTTTCTGAATTATGCCGGAAACCTCCGCAGAAAGCAGCGGCGTTATAACTATCGGTTTATTTATATCTTCGTACATACTTCTATCATTTCCTCCCGCGCTTGAAGCGCTTTTTTTGTTTGCGTTTTTAGTTGTAATGTACAGTGATTTTATATTATACCAAAAGAAGAATATTGTCAATGCGTTTTTGGCATGCGTTTTTGCGTTTCAATCGCTGAATAGAATAAAAAAAATAGCAGCCTGTGTTGCGTCATGGCTGCTTCTTCTTTATTTTTACATACCATATTTCTTTTTGTCCTTTTGGGACAAGAAAAGTTTCTATGGTTGAACAGTGGGTTGTGGCAAGAATATCTCTTATTCCTTGTTCGGTCGTTCCTATTTTTTGAGCCGCTTCTTCCATTGAAAATCCCTCTTCCGTTTTTTCAATTAGCGCATTTTCAAGTTCTTTAAGTTTTCCAGCAAACGGATTTTTAAATGAATCTTGCAGCGCTTTGATTTTTGCCAATTTTTCCGGTGGAAGCTTGGTTACTGTTTTTTTCATTTTCTATCACTCTCCATGGCAATTTTAAACATAATAGCACAGGATAATAACTTGTCAATCGTGGTTGTTTATGATAAATTAAAAGAGTTAAACTACATCAAATTATATTTATGGCAGAAAAAAATACAGACAAAATGGAAAAAATCGTTTCGCTTTGCAAAAGGCGGGGGTTTGTGTATCCATCCAGTGAAATATATGGCGGCTTAGCGGCGATTTATGATTACGGGCATTATGGCGCGTTATTGAAGAATAATATTCGCGATTCTTGGTGGCGCAGCATGGTGCAAATGCGGGATGATATTGTCGGGCTCGACAGCGCGATTTTTATGCATCCAAAAACTTGGGTTGCTTCCGGGCACGTGGGCGGTTTTAATGATCCGCAGGTTGATTGCAAAAAATGCAAGAATAGATTCAGAGCGGATTACTTGCTCAAAAGCTGCGGCGTCAATATTGACGATAAAGCTTCTTTGGAAGAAATTAATAAAAATTTACAAGAGCTTCGAGAGCAAAAGAAACTAAAATGTCCGAGTTGCGGTTCGGCTAATTTGACAAACGCGAAAATATTTTCATTGATGGTAAAATCAAACATTGGTTCTCCGACAGAAGAGCTCACGGAAGAGAATGTGGTTTATTTGAGGCCGGAAACTTGCGGAGGAATTTATTTGGAATATAAAAATATAATGGATTCTTTGCATAAAAAACTTTCTTTTGGCGTGGCGCAGGTAGGCAAGGTTTTTCGAAATGAAATTGTGGCGCGGCAATTTATTTTCCGCACTCGGGAATTCGAGCAAATGGAGATGCAATATTTTCTTCATCCCGACGCAATGAAAGAGAAATATGAAATGTGGAAAGTTTTAAGATGGGATTGGTATTTGGCCAATGGTATTCCGGCGGAAAAATTAAAATGGCAACGGCACGAGAAGCTCGCTCATTACGCTTCCGAGGCTTATGATATTTTATATGATTTTAAAATGCTTGGCGGGTTTGAAGAGGTTGAGGGAATACACGCGAGAGGAAATTGGGATTTGAGCCAGCACGCAAAATTTTCCGGCATTGAGCTTAATTATACCGATGAAAAAACCGGCGAGAAATTCATTCCGCATATTATGGAAACATCAGCCGGGCTTAATCGTTTGCTTTTGATGTTTTTGGATTTTGCGTATTGCGAAGAAGAGGTGAATGATGAAATCAGAGTTGTGATGAAATTCCCCAAACATTTGGCGCCGATAAAAGTCGCGGTTTTCCCGCTTTTGAAAAATCGGCCGGAATTGGTCAGCAAAGCGCGGGAAATTTATTCCAGTCTCAAGAGTGATTATATGTGTGAATTTGACGATAACGGCAATATCGGCAAGAGATACCGCCGTCAAGACGAAATCGGCACGCCGTATTGCATTACGGTTGATTTTGATTCGCTCAAAGACAATGCCGTCACTGTCCGCGACCGCGACACAATGAAGCAGGATAGAGTGAAGATTGAGGAATTGAGGGGGTATTTAAAAGAAAAATTGGGGTAATTTGCAGTTATCTGTTGCGCAAATTGAAATTATAGTGTATATTAGCAATATAGATATTAAGTCGAAAGTGTATATTAGTAATATATAGTCAATTATGATGGATATAAAACAATTAGAGGATATTGCATTGGATCAGGCAAACGCTTTTGGCGGCAAAGAGCAGGGCTTGGAGCGCGAGATTGATTTTAAAAAGTTTTTAAAGACAAAACAAATTGTCGTCGTTTCCGGCGTTCGGCGCAGCGGCAAGTCAACGCTTTTGCGCCAGATAAGCAAAAAAATAGACAGTTTTTATTATGTAAATTTTGACGATGAACGGCTTATTAATTTCAAAGTGGAGGATTTCAATAATCTTTTGATTGTTTGGAAAAAACAGTTTAGTTCCAAAAATATTTTGATAGATGAAATACAAAATGTTTTTTCTTGGGAAAGATTCGCGCGCCGGATTCATGACGAAGGATATAAAATTTTTATCATCGGATCCAATGCCAAGTTATTAAGTTCCGAGCTTGCCACGCATTTGACCGGGCGGTATTTCAAGCTGGAACTTTATCCTTTTTCGTTTAGAGAAGTTCTTAATTTTTATAATGTAAAATTTGACCATCTCACCTCTGACGCCAAGGCGGAAATTTTTAAAACTTTTGACGATTATTTAAAAAATGGCGGATTTCCGGAATATTTAAAGCATCAAGAGGCGGAATTTATCAAGCGCGCTTATGAAGATATTGTCTATAAGGATATTATTACGCGCTTTGGCATAAGGGAAACAAAGCCCTTTCGCCAGCTGGCAAATTTTTTATTTGCCAATTTTGCCAAAGAAATAAGCTATAACTCGCTAAAAAATATTTTAGATATTAAAAGCGCGGTTTCAGTGAAAAATTATATCGGCTTTTTGGAAGAATCTTATCTTTTGTTTGAACTGTATAAATACGATTTTTCAATCAAGAAGCAATTGGCGGCCGATAAGAAAATATACGTCATTGATAATGGAATGAGAAACAATGTCGCCTTTTATTTTTCCGAAGATCGCGGGCGGCTTTTGGAAAATATGGTATTTTTGGAACTGCGAAGGCGCGGACGGGAAATTTATTATTATAAAGATAAAAATGAATGCGATTTTATAATTCAAGATAAAGGGAAAATTATTGAGGCGTTTCAGGTGTCGCAAGAAATAAACCGTAGCAATGAAAAACGGGAAATCGACGGTTTAATCGGCGCTATGGAGCAGTTTAATTTAAAAACGGGAATTCTTTTGACCGAAAACATGGAAGAAGAAAGAAAAATCGGCAAGCGGAAAATAAAAATTATGCCGGTTTGGAAATGGCTTTTGGGGTAATTCCGCCGCCGTCCGCGATCGCGACACGATGAAACAAGAGAGGATTAAGATTGAAGAATTGGCGGAGTATTTGAGGGAGAAATTGGGGTAAAAATATGAATAAAAAAGCTTGAATATATAAAAAAGCACCGCATAAGGACGAAACCTTAAGAAGTGCTTTTTCGCATGAATTCTATAATTATTATTGCGATTGGCGTTGTCAATAGCAAGTAAAGCTTCAGTAAATTAAAATATAAAATTTAACTTTATGACAATACAAGAAATTTACGATTTAGCGATAAAGATGGGAATAGAGTCCGATTTGCGCGGAAAAGAAAAAGTTCTAAAACTTTTGGCGCGGACAAAAGAGCAATATGAGAAATTAAGCAAAGAAGAAAAAGAAGAGTTTGATATGGAAAGATTAACCAATCCTTATTCGGATTCAAGAATACTTTTGGCGGATTCGGATAAAAATATAAAAAAAATATTAGCCGGCATTGATATTGACACAGGAGAGGTGTTGTTAGCTGATAAGCTGGGCGTTGATTTGATTATTGGACATCATCCTTTGGGAAAAGCGCTGGCCAAGCTTGACGATGTGATGCATTTGCAGGCGGAAGTATTGAATATTAAATACGGCGTGCCGATAAATATTGCCCAAGGAGTAATCAGGGAAAAAATCAGCGAAGTAGGTCGTTCGGTTATCAGAGGGAATTATAATCAGTCAGTTGATGCCGCTCGGCTGATTAAGCAAAATATGATATGCGTTCATACGCCTTGCGATAATTTAGTGGCAAAATTTCTTTATGAGAAAACTGGAAAGGAAGGTTTTGAATATGTTAATGATTTGCTTAAATTTTTAAAAGAAATTCCTGAATATAAAGAAGCGATAAAATCAAATGCCGGACCTCGCTTGTTCGCGGGTTTGCCGGAAAATTACGCCGGAAAAATCGCTATAACAGAAATTACCGGCGGGACTGAAGGCGCGCCGCAGATTTACGAAAAAATGGCGCAATCGGGAATCGGTACGATTATCGGCATGCATATGAGCGAGGAGCATAAAAAAGAAGCGGAAAAAGCCCATATTAATGTGGTAATCGCCGGCCATATGTCCAGCGATTCGCTTGGAATGAATTTGTTTCTTGACGAATTGGAGAAAAAAGGAATTGAGGTAATTCCATGCTCGGGATTAATCAGGGTTAAAAGATTTCAAAAGAGATAAAATTTATGCCGATAAAAGTAAAACAAACAACATGGAACCTTAAGCCGCTTTTTAAAAGCGATAATGATCCGGCGATGGCAAGGGAGAGAAAAATAGTGGAGCGCGAAAGCTATAAATTTATCAATAAATGGAAAGATCGCGCGGATTATTTGGAAAATCCGTCGGTGCTGAAAGAAGCGCTTGATGAATACGAGGTATGGCTTAGAAATTACGGAACTGACGGCAAGGAAGGGAATTATTTTCATTTGCGCACCGCGCAAGATCAGAATAGTCCTAAATTAAAAGCAAAATTTAATCAAGTTCAAGAGTTTGGCAATAAAATATTAAACGATATTCAATTTTTTCTTTTAAGGGTCGCGCGAATTGACCCGGAATTGCAAAAAAAGTTTTTGGATTTTCCGGACTTAAAAACTTACAAACATTTTTTGGAAAAAATATTTTCCGAATCAAAATATTTGCTAAGCGAGCCGGAAGAAAAAATTATGAATCTTAAGTCGGCGCCTGCTTATATAAATTGGGTGAATATGACCGAAGGGTTTTTGGCAAAAGAAGAGCGGGAAGTGTTGAGCGGCGATGGTAAAAAAGCGAAAAAAAATTTCTCGGAAATTTTGAGCTTGACGAGCGACAAAAAAAGGCGAGTGCGGGATGCGGCCGCCGCCGCGGTAAACGATATTTTTTGGAAAAACGCCGATGTTGCGGAGGCGGAAATGAATTCTGTAATGGCGGATAAAAAAATTAATGATGAGTTGCGCGGGTTTCCGAGGCCGGATCTGGCGCGGCATCTCGGCGATGACATAGACAGCAGCGTTGTTGATGCGCTTGTGGAAGCCGCGGCGCAAAGATTTGATGTTTCGCAAAGATATTATCGCTTGAAATCCAAGCTTTTCGGGGTCAAGAAATTAAAATATCATGAACGCAATGTGGAATACGGGCGCATTGATAAAAAGTATTCTTATCAAGAAGCGGTTGAATTTGTGTTTGATGTTTTTGAAAAAACCGATAAAGAATTTGCCGATATTTTTAAGGGATTTGTTTTAAACGGCCAAATAGACGTTTTTCCGCGTAAAGGAAAATCCGGCGGAGGTTTTTGTTCGCAGTATTTGATGACGCAACCCACTTATATTTTAATGAATTTTACCGGCAGGACGCGCGATGTTTTTACCATTGCTCACGAGAGTGGGCATGGCATTAATAATGAACTGATGAAAAAAAAGCAGAATGCGCTTAATTTCGGCATAACTCTTTTTACTGCAGAAATGTCCAGCAAGCTTATGGAGAGTTTTGCGTTTGAAGAAATGCTGAGAGAAACGAGCGGCGAAACGCGCTTGGCGATTATGATGATGATTTTGGATGATGATATCGGCCATATTTTTAGCAGCGCCGCGAGAAATATATTTGAGCGCGAAATGCACGAAGAATTTCGGCGCAAGGGATATTTATCAAAAGAAGAGATCGGCGGATTGTTTAAAAAGCATGGGCAAAGATATATGGGCGGCGCGGTAGAGCAGTCTTTGGGCGCGGAGAATTGGTGGATGCATATCACGCACCTTAGAGCTTTCTTTTACAATTATCAATACGCGGCCGGGATTTTAGTCGCTAAGTTTTTTGCGAAGTCGGCCAGAGAAAATCCGGAATTTATTGTGAAAATAAAAGAATTTTTATTTGCCGGAATATTCGATTCGCCTCAAAATTTGCTTAAAAATATGGGCATAGACATTGCCGGCAAGGAGTTTTGGAATAAAGGAATCAATGAAGTGGAAGATTTGCTGGATGAAACGGAAAAATTGGCGAAAAAATTAGGGAAAATATAATTCAAATTTTTAAAAACGCAATCTTATAAAAGGTTGCGTTTTTTAGTTTTTATGCTAGAATTAAATTATTAGATTTCCTTATATTTAAGCGAAAATATGTTGCGCTAGTATGTTAAAATGTCAAAATGTTTAAATGCTAAAATGGGTTTATGTATAAAAAGACAGTTTTAGACAACGGACTTCGCGTGATTATCGCGCCGATGGAAGGCACTAAAACAGCCACGGTTTTGGTAATGGTCGGAACCGGCGGAAAATACGAAACGCGAGAAACCAGCGGAATTTCGCATTTCTTGGAGCATTTGTTTTTCAAAGGCACCAAAAAAAGGCCGACTACGAAAAAAATCGCAGAAAGTTTGGAAGTTTTAGGAGCGGATTATGATGCTTTTACGTCAAAAGAATATACCGGGTTTTATGCCAAGACCGCCAGTTTTAATTTTGATAAATCGGTAGAAATAATTTTTGATATTTTAAGCAATTCGCTTTTTACCGAAGAAGAAATAAAGCGCGAAAGAGATGTAATTTTGGAAGAAATCAAAATGATTAAAGATGACCCGCCGCGCTATGTGGCTGATTTGTTTGAAATATTGTTGTATGGCGATACTCCGGCCGGATGGGATTTTATTGGAACGCCGGAAAATTTAAGAAAAATGACTCGCAAACAAATATTAAAATATTTTCAAAGCCAATATGTGGCTAAAAATATTGTAATCTCGGTAGCGGGAGCGGTTAATAAAGCCGACGTTTTAAGGGAGATAAAAAAATATTTTGGCGATTTTAACGGCAGGGATTTTAAGCGGAAAAAGCCGGTAAAAGAAAAGCAAGATAAGCCGCGAGTTTTGCTCTATAATAAAAAGACAGATCAAGTCCATATTAGTTTGGGTGTCCGGGCGTATAGCATCAATCATGCGGATAGGCATGTTTTGGCGCTTTTGGGAGTTATTTTGGGAGGAGGAATAAGTTCGCGGCTTTTCACTTCGGTCAGGGGGAATTTGGGATTGGCGTATTATATTTATTCCAGCGCGGATATGTATACTGATTCGGGATATTTTACCACTCAAGCCGGTATTGACGCGAAGAATGCGGAAAAAGTCATAAAAATAATTTTAGCCGAGTATAAAAAAATTGCCGACGAAGGAACTTGCGAGATTGAGCTGAAAAAAGTTAAAGATTATATCAAAGGGCGAATAATCATGGGTATGGAGTCATCTTCCGCGACGGCCAGTTTTTATGCCAATCAAGAAATTTTGAAAGGACAAATTGTTACTTTGGAAGAAAAATTGGCCGGAATTGACGCGGTAAGGACAGAAGATATCCGTCGCGTAGCGAAAGATATATTCAAAAACGAAAAGTTGAATTTGGCGCTGATAGGGACGGTTAAAAAGGGAGATAAAGAGAGAATAGAGAATATATTGAGATTGTAATTCAAAAGGATAAATTATAAATTTAAAAACAATTTATTTTAAATCCAAATGACAAATCAAATCCAAATCACAAACGATCAATTTAAAAATAATTACCAATAACCAAGATGCAATAATCAAACAAATCTCAATATCCAATAATCAAATTACAAACAGTTTGATTATTGAAATTTGATTATTGGTTATTGTTTGGTGTTTGTTTCTTGATGTTTGGTTATTTTAGGAATTTGACATTGATTTGGCATTTGAGCTTTGGAATTTGGATTTAACAATCGGCGACCCTGCACGAAAGTTATTGGTTTAATTTAATAAGTTTAATCAGTAAAATTATGGAATCCATCAAACTCGATATCTCTTATCAAACAATTTTCAAAATATTTTTTGTCATATTGGCGATAGTGTTTTTGTTTTATATCAAGCAAGTTGTTTTGGCGCTTTTTGCCGCGTTTGTGCTGTCGACTGTTACCAATCCTCTGGCGGATTGGGCGGAGAAAAAAAATATTTCCCGCACCGCCTCCGCGCCGCTTATATTTATCGGAGTTTTAGTATTTTTTGGATTTATTTTTTATTGGATTATTCCTTCCTTGGTCGGCGAGCTTGGAAATTTGATTAAGCATTTTCCGCAATATATCGCTGAAAACACCGCGAAATATCCTTTTCTAGAGCAGTTTAATATTGGAAAAAGCATTGATCAAGCGGTTTTGTCGGTTTTAAATTATATAAACGAGCAGGATTTGAATATTTTTTTCTCCACTGTTTCCGTTTTGAGCAATTTGTTTTATGTTTTTTTGGCGTTCGCGATAGCATTCTATTTAACTATTGAAAAAAATTTGGTAAAGCTGAATTTGCGCCAAGTGACAGATCACGGACAGCACAAGAATCTCGCGTTGATTTTGGATGAAATTGAAATTAAAATGGGGCGGTGGTTCGTGGGCCAGCTGCTTTTGAGTTTGGTAAGCGGAACAGCTATTTTTATCGGACTTACGATTCTTGGCGTTTCTTTCGCGCTTCCTTTGGCAGTATTGGCGGCGATTTTGCGATTTATTCCCTTTTTAGGCGGAATGATCTCGGACACGGCCGGCATTATAATCGCTTTTTTAAGCTCTCCGGCTTTGGGCATTATAACCTTTTTTATGTATTATCTTATTCAGCAGATAGAGTCGTATATTTTGATTCCGTATGTAATGAAAAAATCAGTCGGTCTTAATCCGATTGTGGTGATTATTGCGGTTGTGAGCGGCGGGCAGCTGGGCGGGATTGCGGGCGCCTTGCTCGCGCTTCCGATTACGATAATTATTGTGATTTTGGCAAAAGAATTTGTTTTGGAAAAACACACTGATACAACGAATATTGACACGAATTAAACCAATATTTATATGCAAAAAAAATTTTATATTACAACCACATTGCCTTATGTAAACGCCGCGCCGCATATCGGGTTTGCTTTGGAAATTATTCAAGCGGACTCGATAGCCCGCTACAAAAGAATGGCGGGGTATGATGTATTTTTTAATACCGGTACGGATGAACACGGAATAAAAGTTTATCGAAAAGCGCGGGAAGAGGGAAAAGATACGCAAAAATATGTCGATGAATACGCGGCAAAATTTGATGATTTGAAAAAAGCGCTTAATTTGAGCTATGATAGTTTTATTCGTACGACCGATGTTAATCATGTCAAGGCGGCGCAAGAATTTTGGAAAAGATGTTTTAAGGCAGGCGATATTTATAAAAAAAAGTATAAAACAAAATATTGCGTCGGCTGCGAAGCTGAAAAAACCGAATCTGAATTAATAAATGATTGCTGTTCGGTTCATCCGAATTTAAAAATTGAAGTTATTGAAGAGGAAAATTATTTTTTTCGTTTGTCAAAATATCAAAAAAAGCTGGCGGATTTTTATGAGAAAAACCCCGGATTCGTTATTCCGAGTTTTAGATTTAACGAAATTAAGAATTTTATTAAAAATGGCTTGGAAGATTTTAGCATCTCGCGGCTTAAAGAAAAAATGCCTTGGGGAATTCCCGCGCCGGACGACGAAAAACATGTGATGTATGTCTGGTTTGACGCGCTGGTTAATTATATCTCGGCGCTCGGCTGGCCGGACAATGCGGAAAATTTCCGTAAATATTGGCCGGCGGTCCAGCTTGCGGGAAAAGATAATTTGCGTTTTCAGTCGCTGGTGTGGCAGGCAATGCTTATGTCGGCGGGAGTTCCGCCTTCCCGGCGGATTGTCATACATGGATTTATAACCAGCGGAGGGCAAAAAATGAGCAAGAGTCTTGGCAATGTGGTGAACCCTTATGATGTGGTTGCTAAATATGGCGCGGATGCTTTGCGCTACTATCTTACGCGCGAGATTACTCCTTTTGAAGACGGCGATTTTACTTATGAAAAATTTGAGGAAGCTTATACCGCGAATCTTGCGAACGGACTGGGAAATTTAGTAGCGAGAAGCTTGGCAATGGCGGAGAAAATGCAAGTGGAAAGTGGAAAGTGGAAAGTGGAAAGTGGAAATTATAAAATACAAATCCCAAATCCCAAATCCCAAACAATTAGTAAAACTAGTTGGAAAAAATACGAGGAAGTGATAAATAATTATAAACTGAATGAAGCGATGAATGAAATATGGAAATTTATCAGCGCTTGCGATGAATATATTGAAGAAAATAAGCCATGGAAACTGGAGGGAAACGAAAAAGAAGAAGCGATTTATAATTTGTTGGAAAGCTTGCGCCATATCGCTTGGATGCTTCGGCCTTTTATGCCGGAAACTTCGGACAAAATTTTCAGCCAATTGTTTGCCGATGAAAAAGAAAGAGCTGTGGAATTATCTAAAGTTTTAAACGAAGCGCAAAAATGGGGCGGAATGAAAATAGGCGCGAAAATAAAAAAAGGCGCGGTGCTGTTTCCGCGCTTGAAAGTTTAGAATATCAATTAGATACTCAAAACGACGATGATTAAGACGATTATAGTTGCTATCATTACACCGCCTATTAGCGGAAAGTTCATTATAACTTTTGGTTTTAGCCAAAAATTCATCCAGTTTCTTAAGCCCATTGAACACCTCCTTTAAAAACAATATAGCATAGATAATTTAAAAGTCAAGAGTTTATGATTGATTCTCACGCTCATTTGGATTTCAAGGAATTTGATAAAGACCGCGAAGGGGTGATAAAGCGGTTTTTTGCCGATGGCGGAGAAAAAATTATTAATATTGGCTGCGATTTGGCTTCAAGCGAGCGGAGCGTTGAATTGGCCCAAAAACATGAAAATATTTTTGCTTCTGTCGGCATTCATCCGCACGATGCGGAAATACTGAACGAAGAATCGCTAAAAAAACTGGAAGAATTAGTTATCAAGACAAAAGTTGTCGCGGTAGGGGAAATCGGTTTGGATTTTTTCCGTCCCGAGTCCTCGGGATTTTCGCAGGAAAAACAAATAGATGCTTTTAAGTCGCAATTGGAGCTTGCGAAAAATCACAAAAAACCGATAATTATTCATTGTCGCGAGGCGTATGTGGATTTATTGGAAATATTAAAAAATTATCAGCCCAAGGATGATGATCCTCGGGCTCACAAGACTCCTGTTTTACAAGGCGTAGCGCATTGTTTTTTGGGAAGCTGGCCGATCGCGGAAGAATTATTGAAAATGGGATTTTATATCGGTTTTACCGGAGCCATCACTTATCCCAAGAAAAGAGTCACCAAAGATCCTCTTGGAATGAATTTTAATACAGAACCGGAGATTTTTAAAGTTGTAAAAAATACGCCTTTGGATAGAATTCTTATTGAAACCGATTGTCCGTTTTTGGCGCCGGCGCCGAAGCGTGGAAGCCGCAATGAGCCGGCATTTGTAAAATATGTAGCGGCAAAAATCGCGGAGTTAAAAAGTATTAGCGTTGAGGAAGCGGAAAAAGCGACAAGTGAGAACGCGAGGAAGTTGTTTGGGATATAATTATGGAATTCGAAATTGTCCGATTTTTCAATCAGTTGGGTGCGGGGTAGGTTTTATCATTTTATTTAAGATTATAAAATAAAAATAGAATAAAATATTTATAGTGCTTTTCAGACGGCCGTCAGGATTGTTATATAGAGGATCTATGCTATAATTATAAATAAATAATCTTTAGTATTTTTTTAAAAAAATATAGTTATGAAGTTGCCGATTACTGATAAATTTCTTTTTGATTTGTATAATTTTACTGAGGGGGTAGGGGAGATTTTTGATTTGTTTAGTCCGCGAACGATGAAAGAAGTCTGCTATTCGGATTTATATAGATTAAAGAAAAAATACTCAAAAGAACGGTCAAAACGGCAATTTAGCCAGCTGGTTTATTATTTGAAAAGCAGGGGATATATTAAAATTAAAAATTTGGATCAAAAGCAGGGCGTTATTTTTACCGCTAAAGGAGCGGAAAAAGTGCTAAAAATAAAATTTAAAATGATGGATAAAAAAACTCGAAAAGACGGCAAGTGGCAAATGATGATTTTTGACATACCGGAAAGCAAAAGGCGTTTCAGGGCGATCCTTCGAGAAAATCTTTATTTATTGGGCTATAAAATGCTTCAACAAAGCGTTTGGGTGTGTCCCTATGATGTTCTGGAAGAAACAGAAGGAGTTTTGAGAAAATATTTTTTAGATCAATATGTAAAATTGTTTTTGATTGAAGAAATAGAGGTATAGCGTGATTCAGACGACCGTCAGAAAGACAAGATAGAGCAATTAAAGCTATTTTTTAAAAAGCAGTTAGTCGTAAAATATTTGGAGCTTGGTGATTATATTGTGATTTAAACGGCCGTCGGAAATGCAATATAGAGTTAAATGGTTTTTAAAAATAGTTTTTGCGAGTCGCGCCGTATAAAAAATGTTGATAATGAAATAGTAGTGCGTTTTAAACGGCCGTCAGAAAGAAGAGATAGAATTAAAATAGTTTTTTAGAGGAGTTTTTTAGGGGTTATTGTACGGAAAATTTTTGAGAATAAAAATAGTAGCGCGTTTCCGACGGCCGTCGGAAACGCGCGATAGAGTTATTTGAGCGGTTATTTTTTTGGGGCGGCAAAAGTAATTTAAAAATAGTTATAAAAATTTAGATTGGGATAATATTAATAAAATTATTATGACAAAAAATCCAGAAAACTTGGATCCGGAATTTGAAAAATTACAGGAAGGTTTTTCTGAAGAGGAAAAAGAATTGGCGGAAAAATATTCAAAGTCTGTAGAGAAGCAGAGCGATGATTTTGGATTTGCGGAAAAAGAAAAGGAAGAAAAATATACTGCGGAATTGAGAGAAAAATTTAATGAAATGGCGGAAAATACGTTGGAAGAAAAGAAGAAAATTTTGCGCGGAGAATTAATGAAAGAAGAAGCGGAAAGATTGGAAAAAGCAGAAAATGAGCAGATAGAAAAAGAGGCGTTGTCTTTTAATAATGATATTGAGAGAGATCAATATACAGTTTTACGAAATTCCGGTTTAGTGAAAAGCCCGGAGCAATTTGCCGATACTGTTAAATTGTTGAAAACCGGAACTTTTTTTGCAAACATTGAATGCGCTTTGAAATTTTTGAAAACAAGAGAGGAGTTTTTGGAATTTTTAGAAACTAAATATAGCGATACTTCCGGCCGAGAAATTTTATACGATTTTCCAATCGATAATTTTAAATTGTTTGTTGATTTTTATCAAATTGATACGCCGCAAAAATTTAAAGAATTTTTGAATAATGAACATAATTGCGAGGCTTTGCTTGCAAGCAATTTTGAAAAACTTGAATTTATGGCGGATATTTTGGATGCCGATCAATTCAAAAATTTCTTGCGCGAGGAAGGGTTCAGGCGTTTTCTAAAAACGGGAAATCAAGATGTTTTAAAAGATTATTTGGATTTTAACAAAATAAAAAATCCCGAAGAAATACAGAAAATTTTCACGGACGGAAATTTGGAATACATTTTATTTTCCGAAGCCAAGCCCGAAAACTCCAAATATATTTTTTCCAATTTTATAAAAACACCAGAGGATATTAAAAAAGCTTTTGAGAAAAATCAACCAATAGAGGCATTGGTCAAAGATGCTAATATAGACAATCTTAAATATGTTATTGATTTGTATCAAATTAATACATTGGACGGGCTGGAGAATCTTTGCGGTTATAAAGATGACGAGGTAAGAGATGCTTTGCGAATGGGGAATTTGGAAAACATTCGCGAGTTTGCCAAATTTTGCGGAAACCCCGAGGAATTTAAAAAGATTTGCAATGAGTCTGATGTTGGTTATGGTTTATTGAAAACCAAATCTGAAAATTTTGCTTATTTGATTGAAAGCGGCATTATAGATAAAAATAATTTGTTTTATTTAAGGAGTGACTGGGTTAATCGCATAAATTCCCTCGTTGATATTGATAAAAACAATGAAGATGAATTCGCTTTTTTAAAAAGAATAAAAGATCAGCATCCGGATGCCGTTTATAATACTTTGAGCGTTTTGGCGGATTATAAAGATAAAAATCAAGATAGCGTTGATATTGGGCGAGACGCGGAAGGTATTTTTGAAATTTTGGATAAATTAGGCGGTATTACATTGGTTATTTATGATAAAATAAGAAAGCTAAACAAGGAAGAAGGGAATAATTACGCGGAAAATATTAAAGAAAGAATGAAACAAGTAAAAGAAAAATATGGAGCGAAGGATTTTAACGCTAATGAATTTTTCGCATCATTAGCCGATTTTGTTGACGGATTTTCAGAAGCTGATTTTAAGATTTTGTGTTCAGACGAGATGGTTAAAAAAATTAACAAATTGGGCGGCGAGCTTGATTTAAACAAGGACAGAACATTTAGATTTTTATTAAACATGAAAGATAATATGGTTATGAAAAAATTTTTAAAGGATGAAATAGTTTTTTCAGAAGTAAAAGGAGCGCCAGCCAGTGAATTTTCCGAGACGGATATTGAGAATAATAGAGGCGGGCCAACATTATATGGCAGGCAAAGGGAGACCGGAATAAAAAATATTACCGATTACGCGACTTTTGGAAGAGAAGACAGGGAACCATATATGGGATGGGAATATATTGCCGCCGCCAGAAGCATAAAAGAAAAAGATATTGATAAAAGATTCGCAGGCAATCAAAATTTTGAAAAAACAAAAGAAAAATTGGAATATGTTAAAAAGCGTTTGCCCGATGCGTTAAAAATCAGACTGGATAAAGTTTTTGGGGCGCTGGATGAATGGGGAAAAGAAGGATTGGAAATTGAAAAGAAAAATCAAGGCGATTTAGTCGCGGGTTCTTATGTAAAGTTTGACGATAGCGTAAATATTAAAGAATCTTTTGGCAACAAGATCGATTTTCCCGCTAAAAAATATAATGAGGTATATGATAGTTTGGACAAAAGTTTTAAATCGGCTTCATGGGTAAGCATAAGAGTTGGAAGCGGTATTGAAACATTGTATGATTTTATGACAAAAGATAAAAAGCAATTTGAAAAAGAATCAAGAAATTTAGAATATTTATCAATGCATCAAAAAGAACTTAGCGAGAATGAGCTTCAGATCCTAAAAGATAAAAGTAAAAATATTTTAAATTCGCTGGAACTTATAGAAAGCGTTTATAATACTCCAAAAGGGGTTTATTTTTCCTTTCCTCCTTTGCATGGCGGAACAAGAGGCGAAGACGCTCGGGATTGGATGCCGCGCAGTTATGCTTTGAGGGATAGAATTTATTATAAAACTAAAATATCGGGAAAAGAAAATTTTACCAATGTTAAGGAATATCATTTGGCAAAAACACGAGCAGGAGAGCAAGACGATTTAAAGATTAGATTATATTCTTTTTCGAGCGAAGCCGATCAAAAAAAATTAGGTCAATTGGGTATGGCGATAGAAGTTGAAAGAAATAGTAAAACCAAATTTTTAGATAAAAAAGAGGCGGAAGATTTATTAAAGCAATTAAAAGTTTATACTTTACCAACTTTATATTTAAAAGATTTTCCGCTTTTGAAAGCTGAAGAAAAGAAGTAAGGTTTAATAGAATTATTATCAAACTATGGAATTTGAAATTGTAAAACTTTTTGGTTAATTATTTTATTTTTTTATTTCCCTTGACATAAGGTAATAACCCTGCTAAAATATAGTAAATAATAAAAATAACCCTGCTAAAATTATTATATGTATATACACAGAGCGTTAGAAAAACAAATTTTTCCTTTTTTAAAACGAAAAGAGGCTTTATCAATTATTGGTCCAAGGCAAGCCGGAAAAACTACTTTTATCGGATTTATAAAAGAAACGCTTGAAAAACAAAACAGGAAAGTAAAATTTATAACCTTTGAGAATAAGGCGGATTTGGATTTATTTAATAATAATATTGAGGATTTTAAAGCCATTGCCACACAGTATGATTGTTTTATTATCGACGAATTTCAATATAGCACAGACGGCGGGCAAAAATTAAAATATTTATATGATACAACTAAAATAAAGTTTATTATTTCCGGATCGTCATCATTGGAATTAACTTTTCAAACTGATAAATATATGGTTGGCCGGCTTTTGGAATTCATGCTTCCGCCTTTTTCTTTTCGAGAATTTTTATCTTATAAGAACATAGAATTATATAATCTGCTGGAAAATAGAAATATTGCCGAAATTATTAATTTTGATTTTAAAAATATTTTTGGCGAAGAAATAAACAAAAGGATGATAATCTTGCTTGAAGAATATTTACTTTTTGGCGGATATCCGGCCGTGGTGCTGACGGAAAGCAAAGAAGAAAAACATAAAGTTTTGGAAAGCATTGCAGGCAAGTATTTATTGAAAGATATTCAAGGTGTGTTACGGCTTAAAACTGATAATGAGCTTTGGCGCTTGGAGAAATTTTTGGCCGGTCAAATCGGTAATATGATTAAATATGAAGAATTATCCAAAGTTACAGGATTATCTTTAAAAGATTTAAAAACGCATTTGAATATTTTAGAAAAAACTTATATAGTTTCTTTTATCAGTCCTTTTTTTCGAAATAAGCGGACGGAATTGACTAAAAACCCTAAAGTTTATTTTTTTGATTTAGGGATAAGAAATTTCGCGCTTAATGATTTTAGGGTTTTAGCGGATAGGAATGATCTTGGAGCAATGGCGGAGAATTACGCTTATAACGCACTGACGAGGCGATATTATCCGGTGGCGATGAAATATTGGCGGACAAAAAGCAAAGCCGAGGTGGATTTTATCTTGGAAAAAGATCAGGCGATATATCCTTTTGAGGTTAAGTATTCTTCCAAGAAGATTATCGGAAAAAGCTTGTATAGTTTTATAAATAAATTTAATTCGAGCGCGGCTGTAATTTTTACTAAAGATTTGTCAGGAGAAGAAAAAATCGGCGAGATGGTTTTAAAATTTATTCCATTGATTTATTTATAATTATAAAGTTTTTTTATGGAATTAGCCATCGTAAAATTTTTTGGCCAGCTGGGCGCGGGGTGGATAGACCCAGTGGCGATTTTTATTAGTTCTAATACTTTGTTGGGAATTTTGGGAATTATTATCACCGCCTATTTTTTAATTTGGGATAAAAAAAACGGCAAGCGGATTGCCATAGCCGCGGCGATCGCGGTGGGCTTGCATTTTTTAATCAGCGAAGGATTTTTTAAATATTTTTTGCCGGAATTTGATTTATTCAGATTGCGGCCGTATTTGGCGCATCCGGGCGAATTAATTGGCTTGGGAAAATTGAACACAAGCGCTTCTTTTCCTTCCAGCCACATGGCGTATATTTTATCTTTATCGACGATATACGCTTATTATTATCGAAAATTTTTATTGCCAGCCGCGGTTTTCGCGCTGTTTATGGCTTTTGCCAGAATTCACAATAGTATGCATTATCCGAGTGATGTTTTGGCGGGAGCGATATTGGGAGCGCTGTATGGAATAGCGGCGATTAAAATTAGCAAAAAATATGTTAAAAAAGACATTTAAAAAGTTGTTTGCCGTTTAGATTTTTAGCTCCGCCGGAATTGACGGTGTTTACGCTGGAAAAAGGCGGTTAGTTATATTTGGATTGCTAAAATGGCTATTTGTGTTAGAATTTATGAAAGACTATTCGCTAATCAATCGCGAATTTTATCGCTAATAATCTCGAATATAGCAGGGAGAATTAGTGATAATTCGAGATAGGGCTAGAGATTGATTGGAGATTTTATATAATGCAAAAATATAATCCGCAAGAAATTGAAAATAAATGGCAGAAGATCTGGAAAAAGTCCGGAATTTATAAAACAAAAGATTTGGCCGAAAAGCCGAAGTTTTACGCTTTGGATATGTTTCCGTATCCGTCGGGCGAGGGGTTGCATGTCGGGCATACCAAGGGTTATACTGCTACCGACGCGGTGAGCCGCATGAAAATGATGCAAGGATTCAACATCCTTCATCCTATGGGATGGGACGCTTTTGGGCTTCCGGCGGAAAACTACGCGATTAAGAATAAAATTCATCCGCGGATTTCTACGGAGAAAAATATCGCGGTTTTTAAAAAGCAATTGGAAAAAATTGGTTTTATTTATGATTGGGACAGAGAAATCAATACTACCGATCCGGAATTTTATAAATGGACGCAATGGATATTTTTAAAAATGTTTGAGAAAGGATTAGCTTATGAGTCGGACGAACCGGTGAACTGGTGCCCGAGCTGCAAAACGGTTTTGGCGAATGAGGATTTGGAGAATGGAGCTTGCGAGAGGTGCAGTACTCAAGTGGTTCAAAAAAAGATGAAGCAATGGGTGCTGAAAATGACGGTATACGCGGATAGATTGCTTTATGATTTGGATAAAAAAGATTTGGAATGGGAAGAATTGATTAAGGAACAGCAGAGGAATTGGATAGGGCGATCGGAAGGGGCGGTTGTAAAGTTCAAAGTTCAAATTTCAAAGTTCAAAGTTGAAGTTCAAAGTTTAAAATTAGAAAATAATTATATTGAAGTATTTACAACTAGATTGGATACGATTTTCGGCTGTGCTTATTGCGTGGTGGCGCCAGAACACTTGCTAGTGGAAAATTACAAATTACAAATTACAAATTACAAAGAAGTGGAAAAATATATTATTCAGGCGCGGAATAAAACTGAGATGGAGCGAACGGCTTTGGCGAAAGAAAAAACAGGCGTGGAATTAAAAGGCATTAAAGCGATTAATCCTTTTACCAATGAAGAAGTTTCGGTTTGGGTGGCGGATTATGTTTTAGGCTCTTACGGCACAGGCGCGGTAATGGCGGTACCGGCGCACGATGAGAGGGATTTTGAATTTGCGAAGAAATATGATTTGCCGATTAAGAAATCAATTATTCCGCCAGCTTTATCTGAGATGCCTCAAAGTGTAAATGATGTGTTGGCTTCAAGTGGTGGACATTTAGACAATAGTATTAGAATTAAAATTAATTGTTTTACAGAGGACGGAGAGTTAATAAATTCTGGAAAATATACGGGTTTAATTTCTAGAAAAGCCCGCGAAGAAATGATCAAGTGGCTGGAAGAGAAAAAGATTGGAAAGCGAAAAGTGAATTATAAAATGCGCGATTGGGTTTTTTCACGCCAAAGATATTGGGGAGAGCCTTTTCCGCTTGTTTTTTGCCCCGCATGCAAAAAACAAGCGGAAAGTTTAAAGTTTAAAGTTAAAAGTGAAAAGTTGGCGGAAAATTTTAAAAATACTACAAACTACAAACTACAAACTACAAACTATTCTTTGGGGGAAATTTTAAATCCGGGTTGGATTGCGGTGAGCGGAAAAGATTTGCCTGTCCGATTGCCGGACGTCGAGAGCTATGAGCCGACCGGAACAGGCGAATCGCCGCTGGCTAATATTAAAGAATGGGTGAATGTAAAATGTCCTAAATGCGGCGGCGCGGCAAAACGGGAAACCAACACTATGCCGCAATGGGCCGGCTCCAGCTGGTATTATTTAAGGTATATTGATCCAAAAAATAAAAAAGTTTTGGTTGATAAAGATAAAGAAAAATCATGGATGCCGGTTGATCTGTATGTGGGCGGCGCGGAACACGCGACGCGGCATTTGCTTTATGCCCGTTTTTGGCATAAGTTTTTATACGATATCGGAGTTGTAAGCGTCCGGGAGCCGTTTAAAAAACTATATCATGTGGGCTTGATTTTGGCTCCCGATGGTCGCAAGATGAGCAAGCGCTGGGGCAATGTGATCAATCCCGATGATGTTATTCGTGAATTTGGCGCGGATTCATTTCGTCTTTACGAAATGTTTATGGGGCCTTTTTCTCAGGCAGTCAGTTGGAACACAAAAGGCGCGGTAGGAATGAGGAGATTTTTGGAGAGAATTTGGCAATTGAATGTCAAATGTCAAATGTCAAATGTCAATTCAAATCCAAATGACAAAATCCAAAATTCAAATAAACTGGAAAGATTAGTTCATCAAACAATCAAAAAGGTGACGGAAGATATTGAGGAATTTAAATTCAATACCGCGATTTCGGCGCTGATGATTTTAGCCAATGAGTTTGAAAGGCAAGAAAAAACGCCAAAAGATTATTATGAAAAGTTTTTGATTATTCTCGCGCCTTTCGCGCCGCATATCGCGGAAGAATTATGGTCGTTCTTTGCTAAAGCTGCGGATGATAAATCGCCCGAAAACAAAAATAAATATCAGGAATCCATTTTTGAACAATCTTGGCCGAAGTACGATCCGCGGTTAGTCAGCGAGGAAGAGATAGAATTGGTAATTCAGATTAATGGCAAGGTAAAAGACAGAATAAAAGCAGCGGCGGATATTTCGGAAGACGAAGCGAAAAAATTGGCGTTGGAAAGCGAAAAAATAAAAAAAGCGATCGATGGCAAAGGCGTTAAAAAAGTGATATTTGTGAAAGGAAGGATAATAAACCTAGTTATAAAGTTCATCAAGTTTATAAAGTAAAATTCTGCAACTTTATAACTTTATAACTTTATAACTTTCAACTAATTTGTGTGCGGAATAATCGGCTATACGGGCCCTCAAAAAACTTTAGAAGTTTTGATTTCCGGATTGAAAAATCTTGAATACCGCGGCTATGATTCCGCGGGTGTTGCCGTGGCGGTTGGAGGGGGTAAAATTTTTTCTCTTAAAAATAAAGGGAGAATTTTGGTTTTGGAAAATAATTTAAAAACAAAAGGCGATGTTGCCGAGCAAAAAGCTGGTATTGCCCATACTCGCTGGGCGACTCACGGAGCGCCAAGCGAAATAAATTCTCATCCCCACGCGGATTGTATGGGGAAAATTTATGTCGTTCATAATGGCATTATTGAAAATTATCGCGCATTGCGGAAAAAGCTGGAAGCGGAAGGCCATAAATTTGTTTCAGAAACCGATACGGAAGTTTTATCGCATTTAATTGAGAAATACTATAATGGCGCGCTGGAAGATGCGGTGCGATTGGCGCTCAAAGAAGTTATCGGAGCTTATGGCATTGCGGTGATTTCAGCGTCTGAGCCGAAAAAAATTGTGGCGGCGCGCTTATCCAGTCCTTTAATTGTCGGCATTGGCGACAAAGAAGCATTTGTGGCTTCGGATGTTTCGGCGATTATTAATTATACCAGAAAAGTTATTTATCTTGACGATTCTGAAATGGCGGTAGTCGGTCCGACCAGCTATAAAATTATGGATCTTGATAATAATATAGTTGAAAAACAAATTAAAGAAGTCAGCTGGGAAATAAAGCAGGCGCAAAAAGGCGGGTTTTCGCATTTTTTACTTAAAGAGATCAATGAAGCGCCGGAAGCGATTAGGAATGCGATTCGCGGCAGAATAAATTTCGAGGACGGTACCGCAAAATTGGGAGGTTTGGAAATGGTGGAAAAAGATTTGGCGAAGATCGAAAGACTGCTTATTGTGGCTTGCGGTTCGGCGGATTATGCGGCGCGCGTTGGCGAATATATGATCGAAGAATATGCCGGTATCGCGACAGAATCCGAAGTTGGTTCGGAATTTCGCTATAAAAAACCGATATTAGATAAAAAAACCGCGGTGCTGGCGATAAGCCAGTCCGGTGAAACCGCGGATACGCTGATGGCGGTAAAAGAAGCCAAGCGCAAGGGCTCGTTTGTTTTCGGTTTGATAAATACGGTCGGATCCAGCATTGCCCGCGAATGCGGAGTGGGGGTTTATAATCACGCGGGGCTGGAAGTAGCGGTGCCGGCGAGCAAGAGTTTTATTTCTCAGACGGCGATTTTGGCGCTGCTCGCGGTTTTTTTGGGCCGTCAGCGCGAGATGTCTTTGGTCATGGGCGCTAGAATTTTGAAAGAACTTAATGCCTTGCCCGGTCTTGCCGAACAAGTTTTAAAGCAAGATGATTTGATCAAAAAAATTGCGGAAAAATACAGCAAGTATAAAAATTTTCTATATCTCGGGAGAAAATATAATTATCCGATCGCTTTGGAAGGCGCTTTGAAATTAAAAGAAGTGGCGTATTATATTCATGCCGAAGGATATCCGGCCGGCGAGATCAAGCATGGACCGATCGCGATGATTGATGAAAATTTTCCATCCGTTGTTATTGCTCCGCAGGACAGCGTTTACGACAAAATGGTCAATGCCATTCAGGAGATCAAAGCTCGCAACGGAAAAGTTATTGCGATTGCCACCGAAGGCGATAGAGATGTGGAAATTTTAGCGGATGATGTAATTTATATTCCGAAAACTTTGGAAATGCTGACGCCGATTTTGGCAGTGCTTCCATTGTATCTTTTTGCCGCGCATATGGGGGTGATTACCGATTGCGATATTGACAAGCCGAGGAATTTGGCGAAATCAGTTACCGTAGAATAATTTTTAAGTTAAATTAAAATATGAAATTTAGCATAATAATTGCGACACTGAATGAGGAAGCGGGAATAGCAAAAGCGATTAATTCAATTCCAAAAGAAATAAGAAGTCAGGCGGAAATAATTGTGTCCGATGTTTCTACGGATTCGACGCCACAAATTGCGGAAAAACTAAGGGCAAGAGTGATTAAAATGAAAGAAAAAGGCAAAGGCCGGCAAATGCGGGAAGCCGTTAAGCAAAGCAAGGGAGAAATATTGATATTTATGGATGGAGACGCCACTGATCCGGGAGAATACATTCCGAAGCTTATTAAAAAAATGGAAGAAACCAACGCCAACATTGCATTGGCTTGCAGAAGCGGAGAAGATTTTAAAGAAGACAATAAAATGGCAAAAAGAGCTTATTGGCTTTATGCCATTTTCTGTTTGCCTCTTTTTTGGCTGATTGGCATGAAAGTGGCCGACCCCTTGGCGGGCTTTAGAGCAATTAGCAGAAAAGATTGGGATTTATTGGATCTAAAAAGCGACTATTTTGAAATTGAATCGGAGATGAACGTAAAAGCAATCAAGAAAAATTTTATTATAAGGGAAATACACATTCCTCATATGAAGAGGGCAGACGGGATAACTGAAAGCAAGCTTTTTGCCGATCCTGTAATGTGGCTTAAAATAGTATGGACGGTTTTGAAATTTTTTAAAGCAGAAAAATAAAAACACCGAGGATATTATTATTTTAAATCCATTATTAAAGGGGTATGGACTTTTTGGAAAATTTATTTAAAATGGTATAATGTAGAAGTTGCTGTTATTTTGGCTAATTATATTAAACTTTGGAGAACATTAAAAAATCATAATTTATTAATTATGTTTTTTAGAAAGATGTTCTTTTGAAATTATTTATGCCTGTAGATTATAAAAAAATATACGATCGTGATTATTTTAACGGCAAAAATTCTTTTTTTTGGAAACTTGGCTATGGCAATTTTTCAAAAATTTATTTTGATAATACATTTAAGCCGATTGCGAAATATGATCATGCTATTAAAAATCTTAATATTTTAGATGCAGGGTGCGCTTATGGCCTTATGCTTGAGAGATTTTCTTCCTCTTTTCATAAATTTGGCATTGATGTTTCCCAATATGCAATAGATATAGCTCAAAAAAGATTACCTGAAGCAAACTTTAAAACAGGAAATATAGAAGAACGCCTTCCGTATGAAGAAAACTTTTTTGATATAGTTTTAGCGAATGACTTATTAGAGCATCTCGAAAATCCTATGATGGCGTTAAAGAATATTTATCGAGTTTTAAAAAAAGGCGGGATACTTTATATTACCACGCCTAATTTAAACAACACAAGAAAGATTATTTTAAAATATGCGGATGAGAAGGAGCATCATGTTTCTTTGTTTCTTCATTTGGACTTAATGGATAACTTACGTAAAATTGGATTTAAAGTTGAAGAACATTGGACATTTGTAAATCTTTTTGTTTATCTTAGATTTAAATCAAATATGGGAACAGAATCCGGTTTTATATGCAGGAAATAAAAAAATAGTAAATAAAATAGATATTTTTTAAATGAATTATTTATGACTCTTTCCATAATTATCCCCACAAAAAACGAAGAGAACTATTTACCCGAACTTCTTAAAAGCATTAGAATGCAAAATTTTCCTGCTTATGATTATGAAATAATCGTTGCGGATAATAATTCGAAAGATAAAACCAGAGAGATCGCAAAGGAATATAAATGCAGGATCGTAAAAGGCGGGCTTCCGGGAGCGGGAAGAAACTTTGGCGCCAAAGAGTCTAAAGGGGAAGTACTCCTATTTTTAGATGCTGATACGAGGATTTTAACTAAAAACTTTTTAAAAAATTCGATCAAGGAATTTAAGCGCAGAGGTCTTGTTGTAGCAGTGCCTGAAGCTTATATAAAAGGGAAAAAAATGGATGAGTTGTTTTTTGAATCTTGGAATTATTTAGTTGAAATTTCGCAGTATCTTATGCCCTATGCGGGAGGCTGGTGCATATTTGCCTTAAAAGAAATTCATGATAAGATAAAAGGGTTTGATGAAAAGATTGCTTTAGGGGAAGATAGCGACTATGCGCAGAGGTCGTCAAAAAAAGGAAAATTTAGAATGTTAAGAAGTGTTAAGATTCAGGTATCTCCGCGTCGTTTTAAGAAAGAGGGATATCTGAAAGTGGCTTTTCAGGCGATCGGCACTGGCGTCTATTGGGCTATGCTAGGCAAAGACAAAAAAAATAGTTTTAATTATAATTTTGATATATACAATAAAAAAGATGACAAAAAATAAAACATTTGTTCTCTCGGTCGGCGGTTCATTGATCGTGCCCGGGGAGGTAGACGTGGAATTTTTAAAAAAATTCCGCGCTTTGGTTTTGAAAAAAATCAAGGAAGGCGATAAATTTGTGATAATGTGCGGAGGCGGAAAAATCAACAGCAAATACAACGAAGCGGCGCGAAAAATAACCGCGATTTCCGACGCGGATCTTGACTGGATTGGAATTTACGCCAGCAGGTTTAACGCTCAGTTAATGCGCGCTTTGTTTGGCGATCTGGCGCATCGGGAAATAATCATTGATCCGACAAAAAAAATAAAAACCGCGAAACCGATTATTATAGGCGCGGGATATAAGCCCGGATGGTCAACGGATTATGACGCGGTGATGATTGCCAAAGTAAGCGGAGCTAAAACAGTGATTAATCTTTCTAATATTGATTGCGCTTATACCGATGATCCCAAGACAAATCCGGAAGCAAAACCGATAAAAAATATTAGCTGGAAGGATTTTCGAAAAATTGTCGGGAATGTGTGGAAGCCGCGAATGAACAAGCCATTTGATCCGATTGCGAGCAAATTGGCGCAAATATGCAAAATTAAGGTGATTATTATGAATGGCAGGAATATTGAGAATTTTAAAAATTGTTTGGAAGGGAAAGAGTTTCAAGGAACGGAGATAGAGTAGAAATTTTATCGCGCGATTTGATGTTTGTCAAAATTAAAACAAGGTCCGCTTTTGGCCCTGTTTTTTTATTTTAAATTTCCATTCTTGTTATGTCCGCTCCGATATTTTTGAGCCGCTCCTCGATATTTTCGTATCCGCGGTCAATTTGTTCAATATTGCTTATTACGCTTTCGCCTTGAGCGACCAATGCGGCAATGATCATGGTAGCGCCGGCTCTGAGGTCGAAGCTGGTAATTTCTGATCCGTAAAGCTGGGTTGGGCCGCTGATCAGCGCGCGATGAGGATCGCAAATTATGGCATTGGCTCCCATTTTATTCAATTCATTAACATAGCCGAGGCGGCCTTCATAGAGCGTGTCGTGAATTAAACTTGTGCCTTGGGCTTGCGTGGCGAGAACGCCGAAAGGCGCTTGCAGATCCGAAGGAAGTCCCGGAAAAATTCGCGCTTCGATTTTGGCGGAAACGAGCATGCTAACGGGATTTATTTTCACATTATCGCCATCAAATTCAAATTTCGCGCCCATTTCGGCAAGTTTATCGAAAACTAAATCCAAATGATCCCTGAT
Organism: Patescibacteria group bacterium; assembly: GCA_018896765.1. Classification (GTDB taxonomy): domain Bacteria; phylum Patescibacteriota; class Minisyncoccia; order JAHIHE01; family JAHIHE01; genus JAHILZ01. The sequence continues at coordinate 29,136 of JAHILZ010000027.1, forward strand.
TACATTTTTTATTATAAGTTCGCTTTTGGTGGCAACCGCGGCAATAGCAAAAGTTCCGGCTTCAATTAAGTCGGGGATTACAGTGTAAGTTGCGCCGTGAAGTTTTTTAACCCCCTTGATTATTACAGTATTAAAGTTGCCAAATTTTATTTTTGCCCCCATTTTTTTAAGGAATTTTTGCAAATCCTGGACTTGCGGTTCCAGCGCGGCGATTTTTATTACGGTTATGCCCGGAGCGAGAGAGGCGGCCATCATCAGGTTTTCGGTGGCGGTCACGGAAAATTCCGGCAGAACGATTTCTTTTCCTTCAAGTTTTTTCGCTTCAAAGCAATAAAAGCCGTTTTCTTTGGTGATTTTCGCGCCGAGTTTTTCCAGCGCCGTGAAATGCGAGCCGATAGGCCGCGCTCCGATCACGCATCCGCCCGGCTGCGGCATTTTAAATTTTCCGCACCGCGCCAAGAGCGGGCCTAAAAGCAATATAGACGAGCGCATCCGGCTGACGGCTTTGAAGTCCATTTTTTCCGGATTGACGCGCTCCGCTTTTATGCGGAGCGCATCCGTCTCCAGCCAAGAAATTTCCACTCCCATGCTTTCCATGATTTCAATCATTCGAAAAACATCGCCAATGCGGGGAACGTTTTTAATAATGCATTCCTTGTTGGTTAATAACGTTGCCGCGATTATCGGAGTAGCGGCATTTTTATAGCCCTTTACCGCAATAGCGCCGCTGAGTTTTTTCCCGCCATGAATAATAAATTTTTGCATAAATTGGATATTGGATATTGGATATTGGATATTTTGGCGAATCTGTCGCAGATGAACAATATCTAATATTTTAATATCCAATATCTCTTGTATGTTTATTAATAAATATTACACTAATCTAAGATTGTTAGCAAGAGAAAAACTTTTTGACAAATACCATACAGAGTATATTATATAAAGAGGGATTAATGAAAAATTATGGCTAAAAAGAATATCGTTATAATCGGCGGAGGAACCGCCAGCGCTTGGCTGCTCGGCGGCCTTAAAAGATATATTGATAAATATAACTTAACAGTAGTCGGTTCTATGGCGGATAATGGGGGGTCAAACGGCAGATTGCAGGAAGGGCTTGGGGTTGCGGGTCTGGGCGCTTTAAGAAAATGTCTTTTGGCTTTAAGCGAGGCGGATAACGATATAAAAAATACTTTTGCTTATAGGTTTGAAAAAAGTGAATTGGACGGGCATGTGGCCGGAAATATTTTTATGGCCGCTCTCGAAAAAACTTCCGGAAGCGCCGAAAGCGCGCTGGCAAAGATTCATAAGATATTAAAAGTTAACGGGAAGGTTGTGCCTGCAAGTCTTGACAAAACCACCCTTTTTGCCGAGTTGGAAAATGGCGAGATCGTAGAGGGTGAAACAAATATTGATATTCCAAAGCATGATGGCAAGATAAAAATCAAAAAGATTTTTTTAAAGCCTGTTCCTGAAGCCAATTCTGAGGCTATTTTGGAAATCGGCAAGGCAGATTTGATTATTATCGGTCCGGGAGATCTCTATTCCACCGTTTTGCCTAATTTTTTGGCGCCAAGAATAGCTGAAGCGGCAAAAAAATCAAAATCCAAAAAAATATTTATTGTGAATTCTTTGAATAAATTCGGCGAAACTAATGATTTTTCCGTCGAGGATTTTGTGGATGAGGCGGAAAAATATTTGGGCGCGCGAATTGATTTTGCAATTTATAATTCGGGGATTTTTCCCGAGAAAAAATTGTCGGAGTATAAAAAAACTAAGCCGATGGCCGCCGATTTGGTAAAAGCCGGCAAAGATTTGGATAAGAATAAATTTATAGGAAAGAATCTTTTATTAAAAGGAAAGGCGGATATGGATGCAGAGAAATTAATAAGAGCGATATTAGATATAGGATTTTAACTTAAAGCGTAAAGATTAAAATGATAAAATATCTTTACAATAATTTTTAATTTTGAATTCTGAATTTCGAATGAATAACTTAATGACTTAATTTTGAAACATTAAAACATTCAAAA
>JAHILZ010000101.1 GCA_018896765.1 Patescibacteria group bacterium
AAATTATGGCAAATTCTAAAGAAGCAAAAGCGCGAATAAAAATAAACAAACTCCTAGAACAAGCGGGCTGGAGATTTTTTGATAATGAAAAAGGATAGGCGAATATTTTAGAAATGAGATAACCAAAAATTGTTATGACTAAAAAAATTACAATAAAAGACGAGCTAACAGAATTTTTGCTTTATGTGTCACCAAATGGTGATGTAAAAGTGGATGCATTCTTGCATAATGAAAATATTTGGCTGACACAAAAATTAATTGCTTCACTTTTTGGTTGTTCTGCTGACAATGTTTCCCTGCATTTAAAAAACATTTTTAAAAGTGATGAATTGCAAGAAAATTCAGTTACCGAGGAATTCTCGGCAACTGCTAGTGACGGTAAAAACTATAAAACAAAATTTTATAACCTAGATGCCATACTATCCGTTGGTTATCGCGTGAATTCCAGTCAAGCTACGCAATTTCGCATTTGGGCAAGCAAAATTTTAAAAGAATACATCATTAAAGGTTTTGCAATGGATGACGACCGATTAAAAAATGGACGATTTTTTGGTAAGGATTACTTCCTAGAATTATTAGAGAGAGTTCGCTCCATCCGCACTAGCGAAAGAAGGATGTATTTGCAAATTACTGATATTTTTGCGGAATGCAGTATTGATTACAATAAAAATTCAGAAATTGCCAAAGATTTTTTTGCAACAGTGCAAAATAAATTTCACTTTGCCATTACCGGCAATACTGCGGCTGAAATAATTTATAAAAAAGCCGATGCAAAGAAGGAAAAAATGGGGCTTTTATCATGGAAAAATTCACCTAAAGGCAGAATTTTAAAATCTGATACCATTATCGCAAAAAATTATTTAGAAGAAGATGAAATTAAAAAACTGGAGAGAACCATCTCGAGTTATTTTGATTATATTGAGAGAATGATTGAAGCACGCGCAACCTTTACAATGGAAAAATTGGCTGAGTCAATTAATGAATTTTTGCAATTTAATAAATTTGATATTTTAGATGGGCAAGGAAAAATATCTCACACAAAAGCGGAACAGAAAGCTTCTGCTGAATATGATGAATTTAACAAAATTCAAAAAATTGATTCTGATTTTGAAAAACAAATTAAAAAACTTAAATCCAAAGAATAATTATGCTTGATTAAACTACAAAACGAAAACTAGATTCTGCCAGACAAATTCTTGTCGGTAAAGTTCCTGATCCAAAAGCGCAAGTTGAGCAAATCACAACCATATTATGTTTTTTGGATGAAGTTTGAATATTTTTTTTCGTTTTCAAATTTTGTATTTCGCAAAGCAAAATGCGCAACCAAAAGAGAGGTTGCCCTTGCCCGTCCGTAGCTATGCGAAGGCGGAACCCACCCAACCCATTCACGCCTGTCCGCCGTAGCTTTAGCGAAGGAGGGGGCAACGCTAAGGAACTCTCTAATTTTTTTGTTTGACTAAATGCTAAAAATTTCATATACTAACTATTGATAAGTGATGATTTTAATACTATATAACTATAACAGTAAAACTATACGAATATGTCAAACGAAAAAACCAAAATTGGGGATAATATCAAAAAATACCGAAACAAGCTCGGTATTTCTCAAGATGTGCTTTCAAAAAGGGCAAATCTTGCTTTTCATACGATTGCAAAAATAGAAGCTGGCTCTACTCCCAATCCAACCATTGATACTGTTAAAAAAATAGCGGACGCTCTCGGCGTTTCGCTTGATGATTTAATGAAATAAATTATGGCAAAAGATTATTCAAAACTAACAAAAGAAGAACTATTAAAACTTGTTGAAAAACAAGATGTTGAATTGGACTTAAAAAGCTATGGCATTGTTTGGGATAGAGAAAAAGAGCCTGAACAGGTTGTTTTAGATTGTGAAAATAATTTGCCGATTTTAAAAAGAATTGCAAAAAAAGAAATTAAAACAGATGAAAGTGATGATAATATTTTAATTGAGGGCGACAACTATCATTCACTTACAGTTTTAAATTATACACACAAAGGGAAAATAGATTTTATTTATATTGATCCGCCATATAATACAGGGAAAAAAGACGAGTGGAAGTATAATGATAAATTTATTGATGAAAATGATTCTTACAAACATGCAAAATGGCTCAATATGATGGAAAAAAGAATTGAGCTGGCTAAAAATCTTTTGAAAGAGGACGGGGTTATTTTTATATCCATAGGCGAACAAGAAGTTTCAAATCTAAATTTGTTATGCAGTAAAATTTTTAGGCCTGCAAATTTTTTGACTTTAATTTCCAGAATTTCCAAAACTGCCAGCGATAAGGGAAATCATTTTGCTCCGTCTTGCGATTATGTTGTTTGCTACGCAAAAAATAAAGCCAATATAGACACAAGTAATTTTTATGACGAGGTAGATGAAGATCTTTATACAAAAGAAGATAAAGACGGAAAATATAGAGATGATATTGCTTTATATCAATCAGCATTAGACACTCGCCCAAATCAAAGATATTTTATTAAATGCCCGGACGGATCATTTGTAATTCCGCCAGGAAAATCAATGCCGAATCAAGCCAAAGAAGGCGCAAAAGCAACCCCTGTTAAAGGTGATGGTGTTTGGAGGTGGTCGATTGATAATGGTTTTAAAGATAAAAAACATCTTCTTGTTTTTAAACAAACTAAAACATCACCATTATTAGATCAAAACGGAAAACAAGCTAAATATAATATTTATACAAAAAGCTATTTGGAAGAAAGAAAGGACAAGGGAGTAAAACCTCGAAATTTTTTGATAGGCAAACAATTTTTAAATAGACGAGGGGCTGATTATTTAAAAACTTTGGGTCTTGATTTTCCATACTCCAAGCCAAAAGAATTAATTGATCATTTGATGAAAATTTCTCATATTCCGCAAAATGCTATTGTTCTTGATTTTTTTGCTGGCTCAGGAACAACTGGCGAAGCGGTTTTGGATTTGAATAATGAAGAAAAAACAAAAAGAAAATTTATTCTTTGCACCAACAACGAGGGTAAAATTGCGGAGGAAGTTTGTCGTCCTCGTATAGAAAAAATTATCAAAGGATATACAAAAAAATCAAAGAAAAACGAAAAGATAAAAGGACTTGGTGGAAATTTGCAATATTTTAAAACTGACTTAATCCCAGTTGAAAGAATTGACAATATAAGCGACAAACAGAGGCACGAATTAACCGAAAAAGCGGGGCAAATGATTGCTATTAAAGAAAATACTTTTGAGGAAGTGGAAATTTGCGAATGGTATCAAATTTTTGAGAATAAAGATAAAACCAGAAAAACGGCGATTTACTTTCGCGAGGATATGGATAAATTTGAGGAGTTGACGAAAAAAATCAAAAATGAAAAAACAGTTTTATATCTCTTTTCTTATGGACGGATAGATAAAAAACTTTTCAAATACTTAGATAAGAATATTGTCATTGAGGATATTCCCGAACCGATTATTGATATATACAAGGAAATTAATTTAACGCTCAAAGACAAATTAAAATAATTTATGATAAGCTTAAAAGATTTTCAAAAAATAGCGATAGATCAGATAAGTTTAACTTTTTTAGATCTATGGAAAACAAGTCAATACAGACTTCCGCTTGTTTTCAAGGCGCCGACAGGAGCAGGAAAAACCTTAATGATGGCGGAATTTTTGAGGTGTCTTGATGATAATTATCAATTTCATGAAGACAAGGCGTATATTTGGGTATCTTTCGGCGGCGATGAATCATATTCACAATCCAAGAGTAAATTATATCACTATTTCAATGAAGGTACTGATATGAATCTCAAGGATGTAAATAATTTAAGCGAGGGGAAACTTTATAAAAATAATATTTTCTTTATCAATTGGTCAAAAATAAAAGGAACAGATAAAGAATCAAAAAAATTAAGAAAGAGCGGAGGTGTGGGTTATGGCGGTGAAGCTATTTTTGACGATTTTATACAACAGACAAGGAAAGAAAGAGATGTTATTTTGATTATTGACGAAGCACATACAGAAACAGAAACTCGTCTTGCTGACGAAGTAATTAATCTTATAGATCCGAGAATAATTTTAAAAATAACCGCAACGCCAAAAGATTTACCAAGCATTAGCGATGTTTCTCAGAAAAAAGCTGGATTTGTTGAAGCGTTGGAAAAAGATGTAATCGCAAGCGGATTGATTAAAGAAAAAATTATTATTCAGACCGACGAGGATATCAAGAAGTTAGAAAACAAGCAACTTTCAGAGGATGAAATAATGCTTGATCTTGCGTATAACAAAAGGTTGGAATTGAAAAAATACTATAAAGATTTAGGAGTTGATATCAATCCACTTGTTTTAATCCAATTGCCAAGCGATTTTAAAGAAAAAGAAGAAGTGCAAACAAATTTAAAAAATCTTGTCTTGTCTTATTTAAAACAGAAAGGGGTAAAAGACAATGAAATCGCAATTTGGCTTTCAAAGGAAAAGAAAAATCTTGCCTTGATAGAAAAAAATGACAACAAGGTTAATTTTATGATCTTTAAGGTTGCCCCCGCGACTGGGTGGGATTGTCCGCGCGCTGAAGTGCTTGTAATGTTTAGAGAAATTGCTAGCCCGACATTTCACACTCAGATTATAGGACGAATCAAGAGAATGCCGGAAGCTCATCATTATGAAAAGGAGGAATTAAACAAGGCTTTTATTTATACAAACTATAACAAAAGCCATATCAAAAATATCAAAGAAACTGAAAATGGAAATAAGCCACCAGTTTATTACGCAAAATTAAAAAAAGGCATTGAAAGAATTATATTAAAAACAACTTATCATCAAAGAGTGGATTTTAACACACTTACTCCCGAAGATAAGTGGCAAAAATTTTTCAAAGAATTTTTAGACACGGAATTTGGTACAATTTACGAAACTTCTAAACAAAAAGAAAATTATAAAAAGATAAAATCAGACATTGATCTAGAAAAAAAGAATATAGATAATCAAATCATTGTAAATGCAGAAATTGAAAGTTTTGATAATTTTGTTAATGAAATCAAAGAAAAAGGCAAAAATTTGAATTATCATTTTTCTCAATTGGATGTAGAGAGACTTTATAATTTGCTTTGTTTTGAAGAATTGAAAAAGCAAGGCGATGAAGAAGCAAAATATAATCCCTCTCGCTCTTGGGGTCCGTTGAAAAAGGCCTTGAATGTTTGGTTCAGCACAAGAATTGGTCTTGATAGGTCTGTTTATTATCCTATTATTGTTAATGAATTATTGAAAGAATCAAGTAAATTAAAAACTGTTATTAGCAAAGCGCTGAAAGCTTTTAGAGAAAAATATGAAATTGAAATTAGAGAGAAAGAGGAAAAAGATGTTTTTGATTTAGAATTACCAGAAAAAGAGGTTAGTTTTACAGATGATTACGAAGAAATACAAGAAATAAAACCCGAAAATAATCTTTTTGATCATAAACAAAAAACTATTAAAATTTTCAAAAACGCTTATGAAGAGTTTTATCTTAAAAAAGAATATAGCGGAAGAAAAAACGAAATAAGTTTTATTCAATTTTTGGAATCTCAAAAAAATATTATTTGGTGGCACAAACAAGATAATAGCGGAAGAAATGTTTTTGCTGTTGAATATTTTGACAAACAAGAAAATAAAAACAGGCTCTTTTATCCTGATTTTATTGTTAAGACAAAAAGCAAAGTTTATCTTATAGATCCTAAAAATGATATTACCGCTAAGAGTCAAGAAACAGCTGACAAAAACAAAGCATTACAAAAATGGATTAAAAAGAATCAATCAAAATATGATTTCAAAATTGACGGTGGAATAGTAATTGAAAAATATCCAAATTGGAAAATAAACAGAAAAGAAAATTATTCTTATGAAAATGAGAAAGATTGGAAATTATTGGAAATATAACTATGTTTATAAAGAAAATTACAATTGAAAATTTTAGACTCTTCAAAAGTGAAGAAACTTTTGAAATTGATAATTTGAATATTCCAGATAACAACAATGGCAGTGGATTAAATTTGTTTGTTGGAGAAAATGGCTGTGGCAAAACATCTTTGCTTGAAGCTTTTGCGCTACCATTACTTTCATACAAGGCAGACGGTTTTTCGTTAAGTGATTTTTTTGATCCAAGAGAAAAAACCAATATTCAGATTTTTTCTAAACAAGATTTTGATTTTGACGGGACAATGCCGAATGCAAAATATAAAGGTAAAGGTTTTTCTTTCGAGGCAGGCATAAGAGTAAGAGATAATAAAAGTTATTTGTCTTCAATTGTTGTGAGTGATCAAAAATACCTTAAAGCAGATAATCAAGGCAAGCCAAAAGATAACAGCCCGGATTTAAGAGTGAGTGTTAACAATCCATTTAAAGGTTCAAGATTTAATGAAAATGATATTTTGTTTTTGGATAAAAATCGTACTTATCAAATTCGTTTAGGCACCTATAATCCAACAAGGTTCGATCGTTTAATGGAGGACTTTGATTTTCAGTATCTTAAACAAAAAAATAATCCTTTTGATTGTAATGAAAAACTAAAAGAAATTTCAAATAATATTGAGAATAAGTTTTTAAAAAATGCAATAAATAAATTTCAAGAAATAAGCGGAGAAAATATTTCTTTAGCTTATATAAACAATTGGACACCGCACAAGAAAGCTTTTTTTGGTATAGAAAAAGAAAATAAACAACATATTACATTAAATAGTTTAGGCTCAGGTTATGAAATGATATTTTCTTTGCTTTATTCTTTTTATCTTTCACAACAAAACAATAAGCAATTAATTGTTTTCATTGATGAACCTGAATTACATTTACACCCGAAGCTTCAGGAAGATTTTGTAAAAATACTTTTAGAATTTTCTAAAACCGCTCAAATAATTTTAACCACGCACTCCCCACTTTTTGTGAAGCAGGTTTTATATAATGAAAAAGTACAAGTGAATGTTTTAAAAACAGAAGTAAAAATTGCAAAAATAGAAGATAGAGTTTTATCTTATCTGTCAGCAAACGAAATAAATTTCATCGCCTTTGGCTTGCCAACCGAGGAATATCATAATGAGCTTTATGAAGAACTAAAAATCAGAGACGACAATAGTCGTACAACCCCATTAAACTTGAAAGATTTTGACCTTAATTTTTTTCAGAACACCAAGCAAGAGCCATCAAGTTACCCATACAATGGGACAGCTAACCAAGTTAGTATTCATACGCATTTAAGAACTCAAATTCATCATCGTGGGACTGCGGGACAGGCAGATGTTGCACAAATAAAACAATCTATTGAAAAAATGAGAAAATTTTTAATTTAGGTTTTCCGCCCCCGCTCGCCCGAACCAAATATTGAAGCGATTAGGTAAAATTTAACTAAAATAAAAAATATGAATCATAAAAATCACAATCAACATAATCAGCATAGCGATATGAAGATGAATATGGATATGGATATGAAAATGGATCCCTCCTTCGCTAAAACTATGGCGGGCAAGCATAGCGCGCGCGAGAATCATTCCGAACATAACGGCTACAACCCCGAAGGAAAGCAAGCTTCCGACGGGGCAGGCAAACACGCTGGGCATTCCACGGCGATGTTTAAAAAGAGATTTTATATATCATTGATTTTAACCGTTCCTGTTCTCGCGCTTTCCCCGCTTATCCAGCATTTTTTAAATTTTTCATTAACTTTCGCCGGTGATAAATATTTATTGTTTTTAATTTCATCAGTTATTTTTTTCTACGGCGGCTGGCCGTTTCTCAATGGCGCTAAAAATGAAATAAAGAGCAGAGCGATCGGCATGATGACGCTTATCAGCTTGGCTATCAGCGTCGCGTATTTTTACAGCTTCGCGGTGGTCTTTGGCTTGGCTGGCGAAATATTTTTTTGGGAATTGGCGACTCTAATTGACATTATGCTTTTAGGGCATTGGATTGAAATGAAGTCGGTTATGGGCGCGTCAATGGCTTTGGAAAAACTTTCCGCCCTTATTCCCGACAACGCGCATTTATTAAAAAACAAAGACACTGTTGAAATAAAGACAAGCGAATTAAAAGACGGCGATATTATTTTAGTTAAACCCGGAGAAAAAATCCCCACTGACGGAATTATCTTGGACGGAGAAAGTTTTGTCAACGAATCAATGCTCACGGGAGAAGCCAAACCCGTTTCTAAGGCCAAAGGCAGTAAGGTAATCGGCGGTTCGATTAATGAAGATGGTTCATTGCAAATAGAAGTTAGGGGCGTAGGCGGTAATTCTTATCTTTCTAAAGTAATAAATTTAGTTAAACAAGCCCAAGCGTCAAAATCAAAAACGCAAGCATTGGCGGATAAAGCCGCTTTTTAGCTCACAATTATCGCCATTGGGTCGGGTGTTGTTACTTTTTTTAGTTGGCTTTTTGCGGGGCAGGATGTTGCTTTTGCCATAGAGAGAGCCGCCACGGTATTGGTTATCGCTTGTCCGCACGCCTTGGGCTTGGCAATTCCTTTGGTGGTGGCGATTTCAACCACGCTTTCGGCTCAAAACGGA
>JAHILZ010000028.1 GCA_018896765.1 Patescibacteria group bacterium
CGCCGACACCAATCGCTGGACTACAAAACTCCCGCTGCTATATATTTAAAAAAATGATTGAAAAAACGAACTCCTATAATCGCCTCTAAGGCCTTTAAAATATTTTCTTTGATGCTTGATGCCTCTTAACTCTAAAATTTCTAACAACTTATTTTTCGATAAATTTATTAATTTCTTAACTTAATCAACTTCCAAAACTCACCAAATTAAACAGATATTACTGTCTTGACAAGGGGTACACTATAGTTGAGCAACTCTGCCGCTTCAATGCAAATGGACTTTGCCAAATTAGACGGCCGTAATTTATTCCACCTTCTGTCGTCAAGATACTTTTTAATATCAACTTCAATATTTTTCATATCCTATTGCTAAATATAATTAAAACTTTTAATTAGTATAACTTGAAATAAAAACTTTTAAAATAGCGCGGGCAAGTATAGGACTTGAACCCCTGTACCATTCGCTTGCGGCGAAGCTACGGGGCAGGCCTATGACCTCTGCAACTTACCCTATTAAATTAAAATGTGGTCATTGCTGGACTCGAACCAGCGACCTCTTCGATGTGAACGAAGCGCTCTAGCCAGCTGAGCTAAATGACCATAAATCTATTCATTCCGCCTGTCTTTTTCTTTTTCTTCCAGCTTCATCTTATTAACAATAACCATATTCGGCTCTTCCAGCATCGCCATAATAAATTTGTCATAAAGATCAAACCGATAAAGAAATTCTTTGCTGTCCATCAAAGTAAAATTCACCTCTTGCCCGATTTCCGCCTCCAAATTCTCGATTATTTTCTTAAACTTGCTTTTATTCAGCTTGTCGCTTACCGCCAGCAAATCCACCGATCCTTTTTGGTTTCCCAGCAAAACGCCCCCCACCGCGGCAAATTTAATCTCAGAGATTTTTTTAAGCATACTTGAGACGGCATTATCCGCCATCGGCGCTTCTTTCAAAACCAATTTTTTTATTTCGGGAAGATATAAAAAACGTTGATTAAGCTGATATTTTTTTGCCCCTTTGGTATTTTTGGAAATTATAAATTTAACCCTTGAAAGCTGGCGCAAGGTTTTGGATATAGCATCTATTTTCCCTTTTACTTTTTCCCCGACTTCCGCTTGGGTAAAAACGCTTTCAGAATTCTGAATAAACAATTTTAAAATCCTGACAAAAAATTTTGAACCAAAAAAGATTTCTAAAGTTGACATAAATAATGCCTTTAAGCTTGTGTTTAAAATTAAAAAACGCAAAAATTACGCTAAAATATAGCCGCGTTTGCCTAATAGCCTAAAAAACTGTATAATAATGTATAATGTTATTATATTAGCAATAATGCCTTATGTCAAATATAGAAATCAAAACCGTTGAGCTGACTATCGCGCCAAAAAATGAAAAATCCAGGGCTTTTTTAGATACCTGCGTTTTTGAACCGGAAAATATCGAGGAACAGAACCTGGGCAACCTATACATTACCGGTGAAATCACTAAAATTTCTTCAAACTCGGAATATCTTATAAACCTCTTGGTCTCCACGATAAGAAAAGAATACTATTTCAATACCGGCCGCTCTCCTATCGAAAGCTTGGAGCAAAGTCTGAGCAAAACAAACGAGGTGCTCGCGGATTTTGCCGAACAAGGCAATATCGAGTGGATTGGCAATTTGCATATAGTCATCGCCGTATTAAAAAACGATACTTTGTATTTTAGCCAGACGGGACTGGCGCAAACTTTTCTCCTGCGAGATCAAGATGTGATTAATATCGGCCAAGATCTGGTTAGCGATCCGAAACCCCATCCGCTTAAAACTTTTTCCAATATTGCCAGCGGGCAGATCAGCGAAAACGATAAAATAGTATTGGCTACATCTGAATTCAAAAACATCGCCACCGAAGCGAAAATCAGAAAAATTTTCAGCGAAGGGGTAGATGAGTATTTTGAGGAAAAAATAGATTCCAATCTGGGCAAAAATATAAACGCCGCCATAATATTTCTGGAAGCCGTAAAAAAAGCGTCTTCTTCCGGCATCAACTTCATAAAAATACCAACCCGGCCGAATCTCGAAAATCTCGGAATAAAGCCAAAACAATCAAGCCGGGAATTGGATCTCCGCGAAACGCAAAAATTTACTCCAAAATTTCCCGGCGGCCAAGATCGCGTCGATGAAGTTATCAGCGAACTAAACTCGCAAGAATTGGAAATACCCGTAAGCCAAAAAATTAAAAAAGCGGCGAAAGCTGTAAAATTTTTTGTTGAAAATTTTAAAAAAATAATAATCGCCATCTGTGCCATCATCCGAAAAATCATTATCTTTGCCTATTTATCGCTAAAGCCCAAAATAAGCGCTTTAATAAATTATCTTTTAAGAAAAAGCGATGACTTCGCCGAAAAAGCGGCAATCAAAATCAGATCCGTTTCAGTCTTCGCGATAATCATCGAAAAAACAGAAAACGCGATAAATGCCGCCAAGAAAAAAATCAATGGCATTATTCCTCAATTTATAAAAAACATCTCCTTTAGAAATAAAATAATAATTACCGCCGCCCTAGTCATCATGGCAGCAGCCGTTTTTAGCGCCTCATTATATAACGAGAAGAGAAAAGAAGAAAATAACGCGCGGCTTTATTCCTCGCTTCTTGAAACTGCCCAAAAAGCTGAAAAAGATGCCGAAATCGCTGAAGCAAACGAGATTTACCAGGGAAAAGATAAAACTATCGGCTTTATCAGAATCGCTTTATCCACTTGTGAAAAAATAATCCAATCTGGTTATTTTGTAAATGAAGCGCAAACGATAAAAGAAAGCGCGCTTAAGCAAATGGATAAAGTAGAAGGGATTGCCAGAATGAATGACATATCTGAAATTAATAATTTTGCCGCCCATTCCAAAAATATCCGCGCTGATGGACTGGTTTTGCTATCGAAAAAATTATATTCATTTAATTCCGACAATAACGCTATCTATAAATATGACCTAGCCCAAAAAACCGGCGAAATAATGGCGGTAAATTCCAAAGATATCGGGCATCTTAAAATCGCCAAAATCGCCAACAGCGGAATAATTTTCTTTACTGATCTGCCGGGCGCCGCCTCTTATGAATCTTCAAAAAGCGATATTAAAAAATTATCGATAAAATTCGCTGAAAACGAGAGCGATATCGCTGATATTGCGGTTTACAAGCAAAATTCCGCTCTTTATGCCATTAGCAAGAATGATAATGAAATTTACAAGCATGTCTCAATTGCCGCGGGGTTTGCGGCAGGAGTAAAATGGCTGAAAGAGCCGGAAGGAAGCCCGCTCGCGAACCCGGTATCTTTAGCGATAGACGGCGATATCTATGTACTGCAAAATAACAGCGCTAACCCGATCCTAAAATTAACCAAAGGATTAAAAAATGAATTTCCCGCCCCCGACCTCTTCATACCGCTTAATGAAGCCGTAAAAATAGCCACGGAAATCGGAGCAAAAAATCTTTATATACTCGATCCGAAAAATAAGCGGGTTGTAGTAATTGCCAAAACCGGAAAAGTGGTGAAACAATTTATCAGCGAAAAATTCGACAATTTAACCGATATTGCAATCGGCCCGGCGGAAAAAGAAATTTATCTTTTAAATGGAGCTTCGGTGTATGAAATCGCGCTATAAACCAAAATAAATTTTGAATTAAAAATAAACCGGAATTTAGGTTTGCTAAATCCGGTTTTAATTTATTTTTTAGTTTAATTTAGTTTTTATTTTACCTTCTTAATTTTTTTACTTTAATACCAAAGCCGCGTACTTCGATGTCCCATCATCCAGCTCAATCCTTATCTGCCAAGTTCCTTTTATTAAGGGTTTGGATGCAAGATTGAAGATGTACTGATTGTCGGCGGCGGCGTATCTGAACAAGTTGCCTGTGTTTGCCTTTCCAGATGAAGTGCCGTTTATTTCTTTGCCAATAATTCCATCAACGATGTTTGCCAGATAAATTCTGGCAATGGCGGTAAAAATATTATTTCCATTAGCGTCCCGCAATTGGAACTTAACCGGTATCGCGCTTCCGAGTTTGAAAACATCTTTGCTGTCTTTGATTGGCGGAAGAACGCCGCTGTAATTATAGACAACATTGTAATCTACGATTTTATTCGCTTGGTTTCCGGCATTGTCCGTGGCATTCACGCTGAAATTCTTTGTTCCGATCGTAGCTGTATCAATAGCTGTTCCATTCGAAACCGTTGCTGTTATTGACGCGATTCTTGATATCGAATCAATAGCTGACCAATCGGCAATTACTGATTGGTTCAGAATATAGCTTGTTCCATTTGCCGGTGTGGTTATGATTATTTCCGGTATGGTCTTGTCGATTTTAATGGTCTGATTTTTGACTGATTCAATATTATCCGCGTAGTCTGTAGATCTATAGAAAACTGTGGCTATGCCTTCACTGGTTATACTGAATGGAATGATGTAAGTATTCCATGTCGCATTGTCGAAACTATATTCGGTGAAATTAACGCCTGCGCCATCTTCATTGTCAGCCGCTGTCAGATTTACTTCTACATCTGAAACATACCAGTTATTGTCGCCAAGGGTTCCGGAAAATGTCGCTGTTGTTACAGGCGGTATGTTGTCGGGCAAATGCGTTAATCCGACATGAAGATCTGTTACTGGCGGAGGTATGTTTACCGAAATACTATCTGCCGAATAATATCCTGGCGCTTCAACATGCACGCGATAGATTCCTTCCAAGACATCCCATTGATACTGTCCGTCAACGTTTGTTGTTAATGGATTCTCATTAGGTTGCATTCTTGGTGGAATCTGTTCGGTTGAAACATTGTTCCAACCGCCAAATCCGTCGGGTTGCCGCAACCAAACGCTAGCTCCGGAAATACGAGCTCCTGTGACCGCATCATAGACGAATCCCGCGGGGTCGATGTATATGTTGAAACTTACAGATGTTTTTTCACATCCTGTAACAGTATAGGTTACAGTTGCGCCTCCGTGGTTCGGCGCGAATTTCGGAACAGTATAGCTCCATTTATTATCTTCGATCTCAGCCATTATGCCTGATATGTCAGATCCGCCTTCATTCATATAGATAGCCACGCTTTCGGCGCAGGAACTATAATAATTGAATGTTATCGGATCTTGCCAGAAGACCGAAGTTTCGCCTCCAATATTGTTTCTTACATTGTCTATGGTGACGCTCTCGGGAAGGTTAGATTTCACAACCGCGGTTGCAGCTTTAGTCTCGAAACTTTCATCTCCATATTTAATCGTGGCAGTGTTCTCAATCACAGCGGTTCCGGCAGTCGCTTTGTCAGGATTTATTCTGACGGTAATGGTCTTTGATCCTAATCCCTGAGGAAAAGCTGCAACTGAATCTATATTCCATGAGATAACTCTTTCGGCATTAGGCACTTTACCATCAGACGCGGAAACAAAATCAACTTGAGTCGGAAGCTTATCTTCCAAAACCGCTGGTGAATCGTACGCTCCGCCGAAATTCTGATAGTACAGCGTATAAGTCATTTCACTTCCCGTGGACATGCTCGCAGGCGCTTTTTTGGAAACCTTGAGAATGGCAGGCTGATCTTTTGGCGCGGAAACAAAAAAAGACTCCAAAGGAATTAGTACAAAAGCACTTTTTCCCGGAGGTTTCCATCCCAATTTAAGAACCGCTTCGCCGCCATAGCTTTCAAAATACTTTACCAGAATGCTATGATATCCTTTTTCAAGTTCCAAATCTTTCTCCAGCGCGCGCGGCGAATGATCTCCGCCATTGTTAATGAGCATAGCTCCATCAA
>JAHILZ010000029.1 GCA_018896765.1 Patescibacteria group bacterium
GAATGAATTTAAATTTGAAATAATAACATGATCAGTGACTTCAATCCCTAATATTTTGCCTGCTTCCACCATTCTTTTGGTTAAATCTAAATCATCTTCTGACGGCTCGCTATCGCCAGAGGGATGATTATGCGCCAATATTACACTTGACGCCAAACAATCAATTGCCGGCTTAAAAACTTCCCGCGGATGCACCAAGCTTGCATTAAGCGTTCCGATTGAAATTGTTTCTTTACAAACTAACTGATTGCGCGCGTTTAAATATAAAACAGCAAAATGCTCTTTTTTGGCCGTTCGCAATTCCTGTAATTGCGCCACCGCATCTTTGGCCGAATTAATCATCGGTAAATTATTATCTTCAACATCCAAAGCCCGTTTTGTCAATTCAAAAGCCGCCAAAAGCAAGCATGCTTTTCCATTGCCTATTCCTTTTATTTTTGACAACTCCTGAAAATCAAGAGATAGAAGTTTTTTCTTGGGAAATTTGCTCAATATTTCTTCCGACACCTTTAAAACATTTTTTCCTTTAATTCCGGTTCTAAGCAAAATAGCCATCAACTCGCCATCCCGCAGATTTTCAACGCCCTTCTCAATCAACTTTTCGCGAGGCCGTTCATGTTTTGGTAAATCTTTAATTTTGGACATAAATTATTTATAAATAACTCAATTAATTTAATCTTACCCCAAAATCCGCATAAAATCAAAGAAATTTTTAAACTTTGCAATTTTCTTATTTTTCATCTCTCAATTTCCTATTCTATCCAAGGACTCCCCCTTGGATAATTTCACTTTTTTTCTTCACCGACTATTTTCCGAACGTAATCTTTGATATCCCGCTCAAATCTTTCACGCGAGAATTTTTCCGCATGGCGAGCGATTATTTCCCGATTATATTTTTTTTCATTCTCGGAAAACCGAACAACCGCTTCGGCGATGAGGGGCGCCGCCGAATAATCAAAAAAATCCCCTGTCGCGCCCTCGATAATCGTTTCTTTGGCGCCGCCTTTTCTCAAAGCGATAACCGGCGTTCCGGCCGACATTGCTTCAACAGGCGCGATTCCAAAATCATCCTCTCCCGGAAAAATCAGCGCCCGAGCATTCCGGTAATAACCCGGCAAATCCTTCTCTTTCACAAAACCCAAAAAAGTTATATTTTTTCCGGCGATGCTTTTCAAATATTCTTTTTGCTCGCCGTCTCCGATAATATACAGCGGCCAATCCAATTTATTAAATGCCTCAATTGCAATATCTATTTTCTTATACGCGCTTAATCTCGAAACAATTAAAAAATAATCGCGTTCCTTAACTTTTAACTTTGCCTGCCCCGTAGGCTTGTCCTTCGGGGAACTTTGAACTTTGAACTTATTCGTGTCAACGGGCGGATAAATTACCTGCGATTTGGTTCGGTAAAATTTTGCTATTCTTTTTTGGGTTGAAATTGAATTGGCGATAAAATAATCCACTCTGTCGGCTACCGATTTATCCCACATTCGCAAATAATGCAAGATCGGTACGGCAAATGATTTTTTAATTATACCTAATTCATTTTCCCTTAAATATTCAAAATACCAATCCCATAAAAATCTGGTCGGCGTATGGCAATACGAAATATGGATTGTCTTGGGCTTGACGATTATTCCTTTAGAAAAAGAAGATGATGAAGAAATTACCAAATCAAAATCTTTCAAATTCATTGTTTCCGGAGCGATTGCCATAAACGGCAAAAGATATTTTTTGCGCCGGCGGAGATACGCGGGAAATTTTTGCAAAAAAGAAGCTTTTATTTTCGCATTGGGAAAATATTCTCTGACGATTTTTTCGTCATAAAGCAATGTATAAATCGGCGCATCCGGCCAAATGCGATGAAAAGAAAGCAAAACCTGCTCGGCTCCGCCCCAATAAGTCAAAAAATCATGAACAATCGCGATTTTCATAAAATCATTTTAACCCCTAACATATTAACATTTTAACAATAAAAAACCAACATTCGTTAATATGCCGAAATACTTGAATAAGATTAAGGCATCATAGCGGTTTGATAATTATAATTTTTATATTTCAATTCCTTCCTCCGCCGCCAGTTCACTCAAAACTCCTTCCGGTATCGGAATTTTTTCTTTTGGCTTGGAAACTCCCGGATAGCGCCATGCGGTAATAATAACCCGCCTTTCATTGCTTGCGCCGCCCTGCGTTATTTTTTTATCTTGATACATCACCCATATCTCTTGCGGATTTTTCTTGGAACCGGATTTTTTCATCACCGCGATAGTATTGGGAGCAATGCCCGGCTCTGTTCTGTCGCCGCGCGACAAAACGGTTTTCACTTTCGCCGCGGACAATCCGTAAAACATCATTTTTCTTGAAACATGTTTTGTCCATGCCAAATAACGGGTATTTTTTGGTATTTTGAATTGCATAAAATAAATCACGAATCATTCGCTAATTCTATCTCGAATAATCACTAATTTATTTTCGAGATAATTCGTGATAAAATTCGTGTCTGATTAGGGATTTACCAACAACTTCAATGTCTCCCGCGCGCATTTTTCCCAAGAAAATCTTTTAACATTTTCAAAGCCGTCTTGAATGAGATTTTGGCGCAATGTCTCGTTACTTAATACTTTTTCCAACGCCTGCGCTATTTCAGCAGAACTTTTTGGATCGACAAAAACCGCGCCTCTTCCGGCGATCTCAGGCAAGCAGGAAGTATTTGAAGCAATAACCGGAACTCCGGCACCCTGCGCCTCCAATATCGGCAAGCCAAAACCCTCATAAAATGACGGGAATAGAAAAACCGCGGAATTTTTCATCAATTCGTTTTTTTCTTCCTCGGAAACATATCCTCTTAAAAATATATCTTTCATAAATTCCGATGCCTCAATCTTTTGGACGATTTTTACCCAGCCAAACCCCTTGCCACCCGCCAACACTAATTGATTTTTCCGTTCAGGATTCTGAGTTCTAAATTTATTATATGATTCAATAATTCCTAAAATATTTTTCTTCAACTCAATTCTGCCAATATATAAAATATGGTTTTCTTTTTTTATACTTAATACATGATACTTAATACTTAATACTTTCTCTATTCCGTGGTAAATTACGGAAACTTTATCCGGGCTTGCTCCGTAAATTCTCGCCAAATCCCGCTTGGTATTTTCCGAAACCGCGATAATTTTCGCGGACTTTTTCAAAGCGTATTTCGTTGACCAGCGCAAATATATGCGATGCCAAAAAGGATATAGTTCGGGAAAATATTCATATTCCAGCCCATGAAACGCCGCGACCGATTTTTTAGGATGAACCATCGGCAAAATATGGACAGGAATAAACAAAACATCGATATTAGAGATTAGCATTTCCCATGCTAATCTTATTTGCGTCCATAAAAAAGGAAAGTTCAAAAATTTTAGCTGAAAATTTTCCGGCAAGTTTTCAAAATCTTTCAAGCGGGAAGATTTCAAGTTTGGATTAAGATATAAAATAAAACGATGAGCCCGAGATTCGGGAATCACCGCCAAATGTTTGATTAGCTGATACGCATATTCTTCAACCCCGGTAGGATTTTCTTTTAAAGCCGAAGAAGCATTAATGCCGATTAACATGTCTGAAAAGTAGAAAGTAGAAGGTAGAAGATAGAAGGTAGTAAATTTCAATCGCAATTTATTTTTATTTACCACTTTCCACTCTCCACCTTCTACCCTCTAGTTTACGATTTTATACTCCGTTTATAAGCGTCAAGATTATCAAGCGCCACTCCTGTTCCTTTTGCCACGCAAAGCAATGGCTCTTCCGCGATGCAGCAAGACACGCCCGTAACACTGGAAATTAAAGTATCTAAATTTTTCAACAATGCTCCGCCTCCGGACAAGACCATGCCTTTATCTATTATATCCGCCGCCAGTTCCGGGGGAGTTTCAGAAAGCACCATTTTTACAACCTTAATAATTTCTCTTAATTCTTCAGAAATGGCTTCGGTTACCTCGTTAGAATTAATCACAATGGTTTTTGGAAGACCGCTGATCAAATCCCTCCCTTTAACCTCAAACTCAACCGGCTCTTTGGTTGGAATAGCGCTGCCGATTGTTATTTTTATTTCTTCGGCTGTTTGTTCGCCAATCGCCAAATTATGCTTTTTCTTGACATAATCGGCAATAGACTGATCCAGCCTATCCCCGCCGATTCTTACTGACGATGCTGAAACAATGCCTCCCAGAGATATTACAGCTACCTGGCTTGTTCCGCCGCCAATATCAATAATCATATTGCCGGAAGGGGTATTAATCGGTATTCCCGCGCCAATAGCCGCCAAAATCGGCTGTTTCACAATAAAAGCGGCTTTCGCGCCTGCGTTCATTGCCGCGTCAATAACCGCGCGCCTTTCAGTTGAAGTAATCCCAGCCGGCACTCCCACCATTACTTCCGGACGAAAAAACTGAATACGGCCGCAAGTTTTATTTATAAAATACCGAAGCATGGCTTCAATAATGCGATAATCGGCGATGACGCCATCTTTCATAGGGCGTGATGCCACTATGGTTTCCGGAGTTTTTCCCAGCATTTCTTTTGCTTCGCTTCCTACCGCTAAAATCTTATTATCATCCAAAGAAACCGCTACCACAGTCGGTTCATTTATCACAATGCCTTTTTGAGGAACAAAAACCAAAGTATTGGCCGTACCCAAATCAATGCCGATTTTTTTAATAAACATATTAAAAATGTCAAAAATCAAAAGTTAAAAGCTTGGCTTTCTTTTAAAATCATAGCAGTAATTAAAGGGCGAGTCAACCCTGTTAAATAATCCTTTTGGGATTTTGGATTGTTTTTACAATCCATTTAACGGGGTCAGCCCTTAAAACACTTTTAAAATGACAAAAATATGTTATAATGGCATAAACTCATAAATCATACTAACATTTAAGCATGCTAACATTTAAACAAATATTATATTATTCGATGTTTTATGCTTTAAATTTATGTTAAAATATTTAAACGCTAAATGATTTTCTATGAAACTAATTACCCGAAGAATTCTTTTTTGTTTTTGCCTTATTTTATTCTTAATCAGCTCGCCGCTGGTTATCTTATACGCATTTGGATTCCGCTATGATTTCGCGCAAAAAAAATTGATGCAAACGGGCATAATCTACTTAACGCCTAATATTCAGGATAATATAAAAATTTTAATCGACGACGAGGAAGAATTGGATAAAATAAACACCAAAGGCATCTTTAAAAAAGATTTTGTGCTTTATAATTTGATGCCGAAAACTTATAATATTAAAATCGACAAAGAAAACTACTATCGCTGGGAAAAAAATCTTGTCGTTTTGCCCGGCCTTATCACCTATGCTCAGCCGCTATTATTGCCAGCTAATCCTAAAACGAATTTGATATTTAGCGATACCAATATTCTCCTCTGGTCGATTTCCGACAAATTTAAAAAAATATTTTATCTAAAAAGCGATAACGAAAAAACATCCGCGAATATTTACGATTTTACAAAAAAAACATTTAATTCCACGCCTATTGAAACGCTTGGCGATCAATCAAAAAAAACAAGCGTTATTTCTCAAGATTCAAGAATTTTTTTCGCTCCGGACGGAAAAAAATTCAGCATTGTTTTACCGCAAGATGCTGCCAGGATTATTCTATTGAATTCCGCCGAAAAAAATATCTCGCCGATCGCGGATTTTATTTCAAATGATAAAATTCTCGACGAACAATGGGATGATTCTAGCCGTTATTTCCTTTATTTAAACGAAAAAGGAGAGCTTAATTCATACGATACAATAAGCGGAAAAACAAAAAAAATCATCGAAAATATATTAGGATTTTCTTTGAAAGGCGAAAATATTTATTATTTAAATCGAAATAATTTATTCTTTTATCAATCCTTGATTAATAACCCGCTTGAAAAACAGCAGCTTTCTTACATTGCCATGGCCATTGCCGCAGAAAATCAAATAACGAAAAAAATCGAACGGGCAAATATCGAAAAAAAGATGGAAATATTAATTTCCGCCAAAAACACTTTGGCTGTGATTACTCCTGAAAAAAATCTTTTTTTTATCGGCCATAGCGGCATCCCTGCCGGCATTGGAAATAATATTGAAGCGGCTGTATTTTCCAAGGACGGAGAAAATCTTGTTTTTAATTCTTCCTTTGAAATTTTTACATACGCGCCAGCGGGCGGGCGGGAAAATCTAATCACTCGCTTGTCTCAAAAAATTTCCAATGTAAACTGGCATAGCGATTACGCCCATATTTGGTTTTTAGCAAACCAAATATTAAAAAATATCGAACTGGACTCGCGGCCCACTCCGAATATTATCGATTTTGTCAATATTCCTATAGAACCGGCCAATATCCTCTACGCTGATTCAAATAACATTTATTATGACCAGGATGACAATGATATTTTATCGCTTTATCAAATTGAAATACAAAAATAAACCCCTAATCTAAGAAAACAAATAAACTTCAAACATAAAAAAAACACCCGCCATTTCGGCGAGTGTTTTTGAATATACTGTAAAATAGACTTTAGCGCTTCTGCCACTGCGGCGCGCGGCGAGCTTTTTTGAGGCCCGGCTTCTTTCGCTCTTTCTTCCTGGCGTCCCGGGTAAGATACCCGATCCGTTTTAACGGTTTTTTAAAAATAGGATTTGCTTCAATAAGCGCCCGAGAAATTCCAAGCCGTATCGCTCCGGCAGAAGAAGGCACTCCGCCGCCGCTTACGATACATGAAATTTTAAACCTGTTCTGCAAATGCAATAAATTAATCGGCGAGATAACGATTTCCTGCAATTTTTTCAAAGGAAAATATTTCTTGTATTCCATGCCATTTACAATCATCTCCAGCGACTGTCCATCGCTTTTCTTTTGCGGATACAAGCGCGCTTGCGCGGTAGATGTTTTTCTCCTGCCTATGCCCAAAAAATACTTCTCGCTTTTTTTAACTATATTCGGCGCCGCTTCTTTTACGGGCAAAGACTTTCCCTTGATAACTTCTTTTTTTATATTTTTTTTAGTAGCTGTTTTCATTTTTAGAATGTAGAAGGCGGAGGGTGGAAAGTAGTAATTAGAAAGTGAAATGTGGAAAGTGGAATGTGGAAAGTGAAAATTATTTTTTTTAATTTTCTACCTACCACCTTCTACCTTCCATCTTCTGCCATCTACTCTTTACTATCTACCTTCTACTGCCTGATTTTAAAATTTATCGCTATACGGATGTTTATCGTTTTTAAACATTTTCAATCTTATAATTTTTTTATCGCGAAGCTTGTTTTTTGCGATCATGCCCCACAATGCCGCTTTTAGCACCAAACCGGAATCCTTTTTAAATAAAGTTTTATATTTAGTTTCGCTTAATCCGCCCGGAAATCCTGAAAAATGAAAATAGCTTTTTTGATCGGCCTTGCTTCCGCTTATTTTCAAACCATCGGTATTAATTACAACCACATAATCACCCGCGTCAATATGAGGAGTAAAATCAGGCTTGTGCTTGCCCATTAATATTTTTGCTATTTTTGTCGCGAGCCTGCCGACATATTGATCTTTCGCGTCAATTAAATGCCATTCTCTGCGGGAATTTACATCTTCCGAATTTGCATCCTTTTGTTTTTCAATTTTTTGTTTAATCATATAAATTTAGAAAGTGGAAGGTGGAATGTGGAAGGTGGAAAAAAATAAAATCTTATTATCTACTCTCCACTTTCTACTTTCTACTTTCTACTTTCTACTTTCAAAAAACTATTTCAATAATTCAACCACGACCAATTCCGCTTTATCATGCTGCCGTCTGCCAATCTTTGTCAAGCGAGTATAGCCGCCGTTTCTAGCCGAATATCTAGGCGCTATTTCAGAAATCAATTTTTTTACAAAAATAGCGGGAACAAATCTTAAAAGGTATCTCTCGGCGGCTAAATCTTTTTTCTTAGCGCGCGTTATCAATCTCTCGACGTGAGGAGCAAGCGCTCTTCCTTTTGCTTTTGTCGTAATAATTTTTTCGGCATTAATCAATGAACCGGTCAAGCTTTTTAATAAAGCTTTTCTGGCAGATGCGGATCGATCCAATTTTTTTACCTTATTTAAATGTTTCATAGTTTAGAATGTGGAATGTGGAATGTGGAATGTAGTTAAACCCAAAAAATTATTTACCTCTATCTACACTCTACTCTCTACTTTCTACTCTCCCGTTTTTACTGCTTTAAAACCAAGCCTAATTTGCCTAATTCTTTTTTAATTTCCTTTACGCTGACCGCGCCCATTTTTGGCATTTCCAATAAATCCGCTTCGGATTTCTTGCAAATAGCGCCGGCGGTTTTTAATTTATTTTCTTTCAATGCCGCCATTGTTCTGGTAGAAAATTTTATATCCTCAACTGATTTCAATAAAACTGATTCGTCTTTTTGCGGCTCTTTTGCGATTTCCTTAACTTTCTTTATTTCTTTTTCGACTGCTATTATATCAGAAATTATTTCCTCTTTCCCGATAACCTTGCCGCTAATCAGCCTTATTGCCTCGAATTGCTTAATCAAAATTTCCGCGGATTGGCTAAGGGCATCTTCGGGGTCAATGCTTCCGTCTGTTTCAATTTCAAATGTTATCTTATTATAATCAGTTCTCTGTCCGACGCGAGCATTTTCCACTTCATAACCAACTTTTCGAACAGGAGAAAAAATCGCGTCAATTGCAATCACGCCGGTTTCTTTTTTGCCTTTTGCTTGTTGTTCAACGGTTAAATATCCCATTCCTTTTTCAACAGTCAGTTCAATATTTAATTCGGCATTTTTATTGGTAAGAGTGGCGATCGGAGCGTTTTTATTTATTACTTCAACCTGGCTGCCTGCCTTGATATCTGCCGCGGTTATTTTACCCTCGCCTTTAGCGGAAATATTGATTTTTACCGGTTCGTCGCCAAACAATTTAAATCTCAGTTGCTTTAAGTTTAAAATAATTTCCACTATATCTTCTTTGACATGCGGCAATGTCGAAAATTCATGCGCGACATTTCGGATTTTAGCCGATGTCACAGCCGCGCCTTGCAAGCTCGAAAGCATAACTCTCCGCAAAGCATTCGCCAGAGTAACTCCGTATCCGGGATAAATATCGTCTATTTCAAAAATTCCCAGATTACCTTCTTTTTTAACTAATTTTGGCGGCTTTGGCAATGTAATAATATTCATTTTATTTTTTCCCCTCGCGCTTTTCCGCGTTTAAGACAGAAAAGATTAGAGCGGTTGATAAATTAATAATGATTATCTCAAAAATTTAACTTATAGATTATCAATAAACATATCTCGAGCAATTGCGCCAAGAATGATTAACGAGAATAAAACTCAATCACCTGCTTGATATCCGCCGATAGGCCGGCTTCTTGCAATGACGGCGCCGCCATTATTTTAATTTCCATTTTCTCCTTATTAAACGCCAGCCAAGACGGAGCTTCCTTCTGCTTCAAAACCTCGGCAATATTTTTAAAATAATTCTTTTTTTTGCTTTTTTCCTGAATAGAAACTAAATCTCCAACCTTTACCCGATATGAAGGAATATTTACTTTTTTGCCATTAACATTAAAATGATCATGATTAACAAGCAAACGCGCTTCGCTTCTCGAAGAACCCAGTCCTGAACGGTAAATAATATTATCCAAACGAAATTCAAGCATATTAAGCAAAATTTCCGCGGTATTGCCTTTTATGCCCACGGCCTCATTAAGATATTTGACAAACTGTCTTTCGAGCACTCCGTAAGTTTTTCGAACTTTTTGCTTTTCCCTTAGCTGAGAGCCGTATTCGGTCAATCTAACTCGGGCATTCTTTCCAAGATGTCCCGGCGGATAAGCTCGCCTGGTTAAAGCGCATTTTACCGTATTGCAACGCTCGCCTTTTAGAAAAAGCTTATCGCCGACTCTCCGGCATACCTTGCATTTTGCCGCGTTATATACTGCCATAAGTAAATTTTAGCATATTAGCATTTAAGCATAAATCATTTTAGCATTTAAGCATATTAGCATATTAACACTTATTAATAATCCTAAATCTTAATAATATCTTTTAATTAACTCAGGATATTATTTGAAATATCAGTTATGGAATTAGATACAAAGGATTAAATTATGTTAAAATGTTAGGATGTTAAAATGTTTAAATGAGTTAATGTTAAAATGTTAATATGATTTTAGATTCTTCTTGGTTTTGGCTGACGGCATCCATTATGCGGTACGGGAGTAACATCTTTTATGGCATTGATGATCAATCCTTGCTGCGCCAAAGATCTTATCGCCGAATCCCTTCCTGAACCAATTCCTTTTACAAACACATTCACTTCTTTAAGTCCGAGTTTTTTAACTTTTTCAACAACATTCTTTACAATCAGCGAGGCGGCGTAAGGAGTGGATTTCTTTGTGCCTTTAAAGCCGATTGATCCCGCGCTGGACCAAGCTAAAACCCTGCCGTTATCATCAGCCAAAGTAACAATTGTATTGTTATAGGTAGACTGAATATAAGCCTGTCCCTTGACAACCATTTTTTTTAAATTTTTTGCCGCTCCTGAAGATTTAGCTGCCGCAGCTTTTTGTTTTATGTCTTCGCTTTCCTGAGCCGATACTCCAATTGTTAATACGCGTTTTTTTCCCATATCTTTAATTTAAATCCTAAATTCTAAATCCGAAATCCTAAACAAATCTTAAATTCAAATGTCCTAAATCCTAAACGTTTTGAATTTTGAATTTGCCTGCCCCGTAGCGAACTGGTATGGGGTTTCGAATTTCGATATTCGATATTCGGATTTCGAATTTGCTTAATTTTGTTTTAAAACAAAATTAAGTTTTATGTCTTATTTAATCCCTTAATTCTGCCGCTACCCGCGGTTCGGCGGACATTTCCGCGAACCGTTCGGGAGTTGGTTTTTGTTCTTTGGCCGCGAACCGGCAAATGCTTTGCGTGCCGAATTCCTCGATACGCGCCAACATCCTTTAATCTCTTTATATTGAACATAATCGCTCGGCGCAATTCTCCTTCCACTTTATACTCTTTTTCAATAATTTGCCTCAAACGATTAAGTTCTTCCGGGCTTAATTCATTGGTCCTTTTATCTTTATCAATATTCGCCTGCGATAAAATCTTGCATGACAAAACATGGCCTATTCCATAGATATAGGGCAGAGCAAATTCAATTTTTTTATTATCGGGTATTGTTACCCCAGCAAGCCTTGCCATAAGTTCATTTTAACATCTAAACATTTTAGCATTTTAACATAAAAAATTGTTAATATGTTAGTATGCTAAAATGTTAATATGATTTTATCCTTGTCTTTGCTTATGTTTCGGATTAGTACAGATTACAAAAAGCACTCCTTTTCGCTTAACAAATTTGCATTTCTCGCATCTTTTTTTAACTGACGGGGTTACTTTCATTTTTGGAATGTGGAATGTGGAATGTGGAATGTAGTAAATTTTGGTCGTAAATCCGAATTCTTAACTTAAATTGCTACATTCTACTCTCTACTTTCTACTATCTAATTTTTAATATCTCCTTGTGATCCGCCCTTTAGTTTTATCAAACGGACTCATTTCCACTAAAACCTTATCGCCTGCTGAAATTCTTATCGAATGCATCCTCATTTTTCCGGATAAATATCCAACAATCTCATCTCCATTATCAAGTTTTATTTTAAAGGTCGCGCTTGGCAAAGCCTCTAAAACAGTTCCTTCGGTTTGAATAACTTTTTTTTCCATACTTCAATAAATTCAATATAAATACTTCAATAAACGCGGTATAAATAAAATAAAATAAAATAAAAATATCCTACGCCTATTAATTAGCGTTGGTACTTTATTAAATAGATGCGTTAATTATATTAATTGCTTTCAAATAAATTAGCTATTTAATACCGCTATTCTAATTATATATTATATACTATATAATGTCAACCCTGATAAATGGATTGCCCTACAATCCAAAATCCTCCGGGATTTTATTTAACAAGGTCAACTCCCGTTGCAAAAAAATTCAAAATTGCAACTTTTTTATTTTATCACTCTCCGCGCGGAATGTCAAGAGAAATGCTTATATTCTTTTCTATGCTTGGTATTTTCGCGACCCAAAACGGCCATAAAGTAACGCTGACTTTATTTATATCGGGATAATTATTTTTAACATACTCTTCCATATCTTCTTTGCTTTTCCCAGCTATCTTTGCGCGCATATCGCTTTCATTGACTAAATTAAACGCGTTGGCATGCGACTGGGCGGATAATTTAATCGTATCAGAACCAATAATCAAGGCATCCCCATAATCTAGTCCGGCATCAACAAGGACAAAATTTTTCTTTTCTTCGTTTATTTCTTTCAAAATACTTTTGGCGATCGCCTTAACATCATTTAAATTAAAAAGAAAAGCAACGGCGGATATTTTCAAGCTTGCTTTAAATTTATTCGTTGGCTGATCAATACTAAGCGGAGAAACCAACTCTCCGCTTTTTACGCTAACAGCCTGATCGATCATTGTTAAATCAGATGGTTTTTTATCATTCAACTGCGAAATAATATCTTTCCTCGCCTCTTCTTCCAAAAAATCTTTCGCTTTTTTAAAATCGTCCGCGGATACCACAGTCGTAACTCCTGAAGCGCCCCCGGAAGTTGCTGCCAGGGATTTCGCGTATATTTTTGTATGCTTCGCAGTGCCTTTGAATACTACAATAGTAAAATCGGAGGCGTCAATATTATAATCGGGACCCGGTTCGGAAGCGACTATCGGCGCATCAATCTTTCCCGGAACATCGCTGCCTGTTTCATCTCTGATAAACCCCGGCACTGTTATACTTTTTGTTGTTTTAAATATCTTGCCGTCAGCAGTAGAAAGTCTTGTATTCTCCACTAACTTTTGCGGAATAGAAGACCACTCGTTATACATAGTCACAACGCCAACGGCATTGCTTGTCAATTGTTTTTTGCCCGTAGCCGTAAACTGCCCGTCCTTTTCAATATTAGCGACTATAACCGTTGCGGGGATCTTCTTTTCTTCGATATCCAGCTCCTTAATATTTTTATCGATTATAAAATCAAAGTTCGTATTGATCGGATTAGCTTTAGGGGTAATTATTATTTTTGCCGTCGGCAATAAAACATACGCAGCTATGCCTACGGCTATAATTACCATCGCTATAAACCCTATAAAAATATTTCTACTTGCCCTTGGAACCTGAAATTTTGTTACCTTCTCTTCGGCTTCTTTAATTTTTTCATTTTCTTCAATATTTTCTTCCGCCCTAAAAGGCGGCGATTCTTGCAAAAAATCCGACGCTTGTTTTTTAGGAGGATGGCAATGAGAAGATAGGTCTATCGGACCCTTGCTCCAGCCGATTGAATCAACCGATCTTGCTTTCTGAATAAAACTATTGGCATTAGCCGTGTATTTTGCTTTAGCTTCAGCGGCGCCATCTTTCTTCTCAGACGCCCTTAAAAATATTCCTGAATTTTCAACTAATATTTTTACCGCTTCGTCAGCCGTAGAAACCGATACGCGCTTATTGAGATTCTCCGCGATTTTCTTGAACATTTTCAAATTTACAACACTCAAGACAGGAAGCGTTCTTGATAAAACCAGCAGGTTAATTTCTTTTTCCTGGCTGCTTTTAATTTTCCCGGCGATTATATCAACCGTATCTTCATTGCTTAAATAAATTGTTTGCATATTAGCTTAAATTATCTATGAATATTATATTGATTCCGAGATAATATGATTATACTACATTATGCCGCATTTGACAAAAATAATAATACGGTTAAACTATATAAACAAATAAGGGGGAAGTAAAAATTACAATAATAAAGGAAAAAGGGAATAATATAAAAGGCACTATCGACTTAATAGAGCGCGGCATTGACGAACTTTTAAAAAAAACCAATAATCCAAAAATACAAAAAGCTGGCAAAGGATTAAAAGCTCGCATTAAGTATATAAAAGAACAAACGCAATATTAACCGGTCAATCAAGACTGGTTTTTTTTACCCCCACACCTAATAAGTGTCTCGGGGGTTTTTGCGTTAAAAGTGCGCGCTTGTTCTAAAGTTTTTCATAGAGATTTGAATTACTGCAAAAATTTACTCCCCCCAATCCTTGCACAAAACCTCCGCCTGCTCTATGACAGTCTTAGTCGCTTGTTCCTGCTTATCAGGCGGATACTTATATTTATTCAATAATTTTTTAACGAAAACTCTAAGCTTGGCCCGAACTGACTCTTTGAGCGTCCAATCAATCGAAGTATTTTTGCGAAGCATAATTAGTTTCTGTTGAAATAGTCACAAATTTGTCATTGCGAGCCTTGTAATCAAGGCGCGGCAATCTCTCATTATTAAACAAAATATGCTTTATTATAAAGTATTATTTATATAACCGCGAGGGATTGCTTTGTATTGAGTACAATACTCGCAATGACAAAAAAAACACTATTTCAACAATAACTAATTACCAGAACGATTTTTTGCTCGCATATCTCAATCAATTGCTTATTTGCGTTGATTGTTCGCTGTTCTTTTTCCGCTTCGGCGACGAGCTGTTTTTAAACTTTTCAAAAATGCGATTATTTTATTAATTGTTTTATCAAAATTTTTTACCACTTCATGCTCCCAAACCCTGATAATTTTCCAGCCCGATTTTTTATAATATTTGTTGACCTCTTTATCCCGCTCATTGTTTCGCTCAATTTTATTTATCCAATATTTTTTATTGGTTGACGGTACTCTGCAATGTTTTTTGCATCCATGCCAAAAACAAGAATCTATAAAAATAACAGTTTTGTATTTTTTCAAAACCAAGTCCGGTTTTCCGAAATATCCTTTTGGATTTTTTCTATATCTAAACCCAGCTTTCCAAATCGCTTTTCTAAATTCAACTTCAATTTTACTGTCTTTACTTTTAATTTTAGACATTATCTCGCTTCTTTTCTTTTTGGAAACTGTGTCTGTCATAATTTAATTATCAAATAATCTAATCGGGTTTATTTTAAATTGAAGCATATTAGCCGTTGGTCTTCCGCCATCTCCGCCCTTTCTTTGCATCCCTATTTTTCCTATTCTCAAACTTCCTTGAGAAGTAATTGCAACAGACTCTTTGCCAAAAATATTCATTGCTTCATTTATTGATTTTAAAACCCATTTTTTGCTATTGCCATCACTTGAAATTACCAGCATCCAATCAGCTGAAAATTCGCCTCTGCCCTTTAATAAATCAGAAACAATTAAAATTTTATTATCTTCAAAAAAATTAACAATTTTACTTTGATCATTTTTGTCCATTTCAAATAAAAACATTCTTCTTGGATCTTTAAGATTTCTTTTTGTTGGTTTCATCTCGCCAGTAAAAAGTTTTAGCAACTTTACAATATCAATTGGCATTTTCCATTGCTCAATACATTTACCAAGCCACCTTTTGTCAATTTGATTACCGCCGCTACTATGATTACTAACTAATTTTACTTGCAAATTCTGTACATCCAGTTGCGCTTTTAATTTAATGCTGATTTGTATTTGCACTTGAACATCAGCCTTATATTTATTGTCTATTTTTACAGCTTTTACATATTCAACCTCGTTGATATTATATTCCATCGCTTCTAGCCATTTTTGAGCTGTTTTGTCTTTTTCCCAATTATTAAATTTATCAATAACATCTTGCTCGTTTTTGAAACCGCCTCTTGCCGTTTTTGAACCTAGCTTTATCAATCTTTTTATATTTTTCTTTTTGTCATTTTTCATTTTAATTGTTTATATAATTTAATAATTGTTTGCCAATCGCTTCAATAGTGTTAACTGTCATCGCATTTCCAGCCTGACTCAATAAATAAATATCGGCGACTTTGCCTTTTATTTTTTCCGCTAAATTTTTCGGAAATCCTTGTAAAAGCAGGGATTCAAACCCTGACAATTTTCTAAATTTTCCATTTCTAATATACAAAATACCATGCCTGCCTGTTCTGAGGGTTGGCACTTTGCCACGATATAATCTTAAATCAGATTGTCTTGTGTCTAAAACCAGATAATCTTCTTTTAATAATTTTTCAACTCTAAACAACCCTTTATTGTATTTATTATCTAAAAATTTTAAAAATGTTTTGTAAGCTCTTTTTTTCTCATTAAATTCCAATTCATCAACATCAATTAAATAATCTTGAATTTTCGGAGTTTTTACGGGTATTGGCCATTCAAAATGTTTACTTTCTTTTACTAAATCTTTTCTAATGCCAATAAAATAAATTCTTTCTCTCATTTGAGGAACTCCATAATGCAAACTGCTCAATACTCGGTGATAAACTTTATATCCCGCATTGTCTAAATTTTCCAAAATAATTTTTAAAGTTTTCCCGTTCTCATGGTTCTCCAATCCTTTTACATTTTCTAAAATGAAATAAGGCAAATTTTTAGCATTCATTATTTTAATCAAGCCATAAATTATTTGCCCCCTGCGATCGCACATTCCTTTTCTCTGTCCAATAACTGAAAATGATTGGCAAGGAAAACCAGCGATCATCAGATCAAAATCTGGCAAATCGCTAGCGTTTATTTTCATCAAATCGCCGTAATTTTTTTCTTCTTGTCCGAAAAATTCTCTATAAGTTTTTTCTGAATTTTTATCAATTTCTGAAAATCCGACACAACTTAATCCCAAATTTTGCAACCCAAGGCGTCCCGCACCAATTCCCGCGCAAAAATCTATAAATCGCAAAGCATTATTTCCTTTTTTGCTTTCAGGTAAATCTTGGCTTGAACTTTTTTCATAAGAATACGCTTGATTAGCATCAACAAGCAAATCAAACAAAGAAGCTTGCGAACCCTCGGCGGCATAATCCAGACTATCTTTTTGCTTTTTTAGTTTTTCGTAAAAACTGTAATGACCATTTTCGGAAATAATAATAAAGTCAATAACGGGTATTCCCATTATTTCTCCGGCTTGAGTTATTTTTTCAACAATTTGCTTGTCTTTTTCGCTTGGCGAAGAATCGCCCGATGGGTGATTGTGAATTAAAATAATACTGGCGGCGTTTAATTCCGTCGCCGGATAAAATATTTCTCTCGGATGGAGCAATGTTTTATCCAGCAAGCCTACGCTGATAATTTCTTTTTTGAGCAAGGAATTCCTTGCGTTAAGATACAAACAAACTAAATGCTCTTTTTTCTTGTCTCTTAAATCGTAAGCAAGCGATAAAACATCTTGGGAATTTTTAATAATAAGCTCGTTTGATTTTTCGTCCGCGCAGAATCTTTTTATCAAAGAAATTGCGGCGGTAATTTGCAAAGCTTTGGCTTGGCCAATCCCTGAAATTTCCAGCAAATCATCAACGGTTATATTTAAAAAGTTCTTGCCGAATTTTTTTATAATACTCTCTGAAAGCTGCCTGACATTTTTTCCTTTTATGCCGCTGCCCAAAAGAATCGCCAAAAGATCGCTTTTCGAAAGCGCGTCAGCTCCTTTTTTGAGAAATCTTTCTCTAGGACGGTCTATTTTCGGAATATCTTTTATTTTTGGCATAAATTTTATTTTGTTAAATTCTCAATTGAAATTCCCGATACTTCCGCTTCTTTCCGCATATTCATTATAGCACAAAACCCGCATTTTTAACCCGTCAACTTTTTCCGTCCAAAATATCGCTGGCAGAGTCAGTTTTTCTTTTTGTATTTTAAGCGGGTTATTATAATTTTTTTTAGATTTTTTTTATTTTAGCTTCTTTTTGCATATCCACATCAACAAATTCAAAACTGTTCATAAAAAACCACTCCATCGGATCGAGAAGTTTGCCGCATAGCGGACATTGATAATCAATATTTCCAACTTTAACAGCATTTTTATAATCATGTCTGCATTTCATTTTTTGTTTTTTCATATTTTTTTTCTTTACAAAATATAACTTCGCGATACCGGCATTTTGGAATATTCCAATAATTTTAATTCTCGCTTTGACTTCTTCCAGTATAAATTTATTTTTAAATTTTCAAAACCATTAATCTAAAACCGCCAACCTCCCATTCTTCCGGAATAGTTCCAATTTCGGTTTCTTTGAATTTTGTTTGAATGAATTTATCCATATTTTTTGCCACTCTTAAAGAAAACTATTTCGTTTATTTTGTCTTTATCAAACTCTAAATAAATCCCCCATTCATAATTTAACTGATGAGTATATGCACATAATTTTCTCGCATCAAACTCTCTGCAGGTCTCTTGACTCTGCTTTCTTGTTCGTTCCGCATAGTCTTTTTTCTTAACCTCAATAACGAGATAATTTTTCTCGTTATTCCCTCGCTCGTGAACGACAATGTCCGGAAATACAGTAACGCCATTGGTAGAATTAGATTGTACCTCCTCTATATCCAAATTCAAAAATTTTGTTACATAGTCCTCATCGGCGTTTCCTGATCTCATTCGATTATACTCACAATCAACATCATTATTAGAGAATGAATTTTTAATATGTTCTGCCAATTTGTGGGTAATAGTTCTTTCATTCAAATCATTTTCTAAGATAAACTTTTCCTGAACCATAAACCTAGAAATAGTATTTACAAAAAGATCCCCATCCTTCCATTCTTCCGGAATAGCTCCAAATTCAGTTTCTTTGAATTTTGTTTGATTATTTTTTTGCATCTTTCAATTTCTTAATGGAACTATTTCCAACCAACGATCGCATTTGAATAATCGCAATTTCGTTGAGCTTCAAAAGCCTCTCGCCTTGCGGCAAATCTTGCCGGATAAATTCCGCGTTAAGCGATTCCAAGTTTGCCAGACAAACAAGCTGCGTGACATCGGAATAATCGCGAATATTCCCGGCTAATTTAGGATTTTTATCCCGCCATTCTTTGGCAGTCATACCAAAAAGAGCCTTATTCAAAACATCGGCTTCGTTGGCAAAAATAACATTTGCTTGTATTTTAGAAATTTCTTTCGGTATTATATTTTCTTGAATGGCATCAGTATGTATTCGATAATTGATTTTGGTCAACATTCGCTTTGCATCCCAGCCAAGAACCAATCTCTCGTTTTCTTCAATCTTGAGTCTCTGAAATTCTTTGATTAGGTATAGCTTAAACTCCGCGCTAATCCATGTCGCAAACTCAAAAGCAATATCTTTATGAGCGAATGTACCACCACCATAACGCCCTGATTTTGAAATAAGTCCGATAGCATTTGTGGTCTCGATCCATTTATGCGGAGATAACACAAAACTATTAGATCCAGCCTCATTTTTAAACCCGTCGAATTCGACCAGTTTAAACTTTGGATTATTAATTTTTTCCCAAAAACCTAAATATTCTATGGTTCCTCTATTTCTCATCCAATTTTTAACAATATCTGCCGGTTCATCTTTATTTTTGTATTTGGCGATATCGGTAAGCGAAATATAGTCACTTTCATTTCGTTGAAATGTATATATTTCTAATCCTTGTGTAATAATTTTTTTCATATTTTTTAAATTAAATTTCAAATCCTATACTTTTTAAATTCTCCCTTATTTCTCATCTTTCAATTTCTTAACCGCTTTGGATAATTTTTTGTCTTCCGATTTTAATTTACGCTCAAGTTTTTTCGTGTCTTCTTCCGGTGGCAAAGTTTCAGGATAAATACCGCTTTTACCCAACACTTCTCTGATGTTTTGGTTGTTCTTTACATGCTCCGAGGTAATCGGCATTTCTCCTTTTAGCGCTTGGTCTTTCTTCAAATTAAAACTCGTAATTTCGGTAGCCAAATCTTTGGCCTTGATAGTAACACTTGGCAAAAAATCCGCCAATGGCCGCTTGTCGGGTATGCCGAGTTTCTTTTTCATATCTTGAGTATTATATCCGCCAAACAAAGATTGATCACCTTTGCTGCGAATCCTGGCAAATCCTTGTCCGTCAACGCCTCGTTCAAATAAAATACCTGAAAGAGTTTTTTCAGTAATTGAAAGTTTTTCTCTGGCATGCAATCGCTCCCATTGCGCCAAACGCTGTTCCACAATTTCCTGCTTTCTGGTTTGCACGGCAAAATAAGTCATAGCGAAAGCAATTTCGTCTTTTCGCGGATCGCCATTTTGAGCAATTAAATAACAAGAATAGCGGGTTAACATAATATCAGCCACTTCTCGTTTACTCCCGGAACCTAAATCAACCATTTTGTTGACGTCAACAAAATGGTCAGGAACCTTTTGTTTAGCAGTTTCACAAGCTATTTTTGCTTTATTAATAACATTCTCAAAATTTCTCCATTCATCGTAACCGAGAAGAATTTGTAATTCTCTAGCATACCAAAATTCAACACCATCTTCTATATGGACACGTTCTTCAAAATTTTTATGCAACCTGACAATTAATTGTTTTTCCATATGTTTTGTTAAATATTAAATCCGATACTTTTTAAATTTTTTCTTATTCGGTCTTCCAACTCCTTTGACTGCTTGAATTGTCCAGATAACTCTTTAGTCAGAATTGCCATTTTTTCTTCAAACACCCCGTCATCTTCCTCGACATAATCGGAGCCGACATATCGACCGGGAGTAAGGACAAATCCATTTTTTTCAACTTCGGAAATTTTCGCCGCCTTGCAAAATCCTTTCACGTTTTCGTACTTTCCGTTAACAATTCGCCAAGCGTGATATGCCCCTGCTATTTTTTGTATATCTTCATTGGTCAGCTCGCGGTTTTTTCTGGTCACCATCGTACCCATTTTGCGGGCATCAATAAACAAAATCTCGTCATGGCGATTGCGAAATTTATGATCATAGCGATCTCGGGAAACAAACCAAAGGCAAGCTGGAATTTGAGTAGTATAAAATAACTGGCTTGGCATAGCCACTATGCAATCAACCAACCCCTTTTTGATTAAATTCTTTCTGATTTCACCTTCGCCGGAAGTATTAGACGAAAGCGATCCATTGGCCAAAACATAACCGGCAATGCCGGTAGGCGCGAGATGATGAATCATATGCTGAATCCACGCATAATTCGCGTTGCCGGCCGGAGGCACGCCGTATTTCCAGCGGACATCGTCTTTGAGCCGCTCGCCTCCCCAATCACTAATATTAAACGGGGGATTTGCTAAAATAAAATCCGCTTTTAAATCTTTGTGCAAGTCGTTCTGAAACGAATCGGCATTATACGGACCGAGGTTGCCTTCAATACCGCGGATAGCAAGATTCATTTTACATAACCGCCAAGTAGTCGGATTAGATTCCTGTCCGTAAATCGCCAAGTCATGAGTTTGTCCGCTATGAGCTTCCACGAATTTCTCGCTTTGCACAAACATTCCGCCGCTGCCGCAACAAGGATCATAAACCCGGCCTTTGTATGGCTCAAGCATTCCAACCAGAAGTTTTACTACTGATTGCGGAGTAAAAAACTCTCCGCCTCCTTTGCCTTCCGCGGAAGCAAACCGCCCAAGAAAATATTCATACACTCGGCCAAGGACATCTTTGCTTCGGCTTTCCTTGTCGCCAAGCCCAATAGTGCTCATCAGGTCGATTAATTCGCCAAGCCGAACTTTATCAAGATCGGTCCGGGCATAGTTTTTGGCTAAAACACCTTTAAGGATTGGATTGTCTTTTTCGATGGC
The DNA here is from genome assembly GCA_018896765.1 of Patescibacteria group bacterium. Classification (GTDB taxonomy): domain Bacteria; phylum Patescibacteriota; class Minisyncoccia; order JAHIHE01; family JAHIHE01; genus JAHILZ01. The sequence goes on from JAHILZ010000029.1 coordinate 21,587, forward strand.
GATCATAGCGTCATCAAGTATTTTGCCGATTTCGGGTTTCTTGGCATTCACTTTAATATATTCCCAGCGGGCATCCTGCGGAACCCAAAATACATTTTCCGCGAGATAAGCGTCTTTGTCTTCTTCCTGTCCATCGTAATGTTCTTTGTCGTTTTTTATTTTTTCGTAAACTTCTTCAAATGAATCGGAAATGTATTTTAGGAAAATCAAGCCAAGAACCACATGCTTATATTCGCCGGAATCCATATTGTTGCGCATCTTATCCGCCGCCGCCCAGAGAGTCTCTTCAAATCCCACATTCGCGCCATTGGATTTTTTATTTTGTTTTGCCATAAAATTAATTTATATTTTTATTCCAAAACCGCCTTAATTCTTCTGACTCCGGCGGAAATGGCTTCTTCTTTTTTTATCTTAAATTTACCCAAAGCGCCGGTATTGGCCGCGTGCGGACCGCCGCAAATCTCGCGGGAAAATATTCCGGTTTTTTCGTTCCCGATTGTATAAACTTTCACTCGCTCGCCGTATTTGGATTCAAAAATACCCATCGCGCCAAGCCGTTTTGCTTCTTCCAGATTCATCTCCATAAAAGCGACCGGCAAGTTTTTTTGTATTTGCTCATTTACTAAATCTTCAACTTTGCCAATCTCGTCTTTGGTCATTTTTTGCGGATAAGAAAAGTCAAGCCGCATCCGCTCTCCGGTAATGTTGCTGCCGCGCTGAAAAACATTCGCTCCCAGAATCCGACGCAAAGATTCCAATAGCAAATGCGTCGCAGTGTGATATTTTATAGTTTGCTCGCTCTGATCCGCCAGACCGCCTTTGAATTTATGCTCCGCGCCTTTGCGGGATAATTCTTGATGTTTCTTAAGATCGTTTTTAAATCCTTCCTCGTCAATTTTCAAACCATCTTTATTTACCAAATCCCGAATCGTTTCTATTGGAAGTCCAAATGATTGATAAAGATTAAAAACTTCTTTTCTTAAAGTTAAATTTTTATCATCATTTTTTGTAAATTTTGACAAAATTTTCGTCATTAACAAATATCTTTTTGTACCATTTTTCAACGCTTTTCCAAATTCTTCTCCTTCCTTTTTTATCTCATCCAAAATATGACTTTTATTTTTTTCTAAATCCGGATACGCATCCGACATACGGCTAATTACTAATTTCGACAAAGTTTCCGCTTCTCTGAAATCCACGCCTATTTTTCTTAAATGCACCAAAGCTCGCCGAATAAGCCGCCGAACAACATATCCTTGGTCCTTATTTGAAGGAATTCCGCCATCCGCGATTAAAAAAGTTACGGCGCGCGTATGATCCGCTATTATCTCAAAACTAATCGCAAAATCTTCGTAATTCTTGCCGGATTTTTCCTCTAAAAATTTAATCAAATAATCAAACGCGTCGGTTTCAAAAATATTTGTTTTGCCATTGGCCGCCATAGTAATCCTTTCCAGCCCCCCGCCGAAATCAACATTTTTTTGCGGCAGTTTCTTTTCCCAGCCATTGGCGGTTTTTATATATTCCATAAAAACCGAATTGCCGATTTCTATAAACCGTCCGCAATCGCAGTTTAAATGGCAAAACTTGCCGAATTTCGGATTATGAGGCCTCGCGGTGTCATAAAAAGTTTCAGAATCCGGCCCGCCCAGCTCCCCAACCGCATCCCCTCTTTTCCACCAATTTTTATCGCAATAAGGAAAAATCCTTGCATTGCCGCCAAATTCTATTTCCTGCCCCGAGCCCAATTCGCCTTTACCCAAAGTTTCCGAACCGACTTCGGCATTAATCCCATATTTTTTAAAAATATTTTTTAAAATTTCGATTGAATCCAAATCTTTTGGCGCGTATTCGCTGCCGGCAAAAACCGTTTGATACAATCGCTTCGGATCCAATTTAATTTCTTCGATCAAAAATTCATATAAATAATTCAAATGCTCTTCCTTGAAATAATCTCCCAAACTCCAAACACCTAACATCTCAAACAAAGTATCATGCCGATGATCGCCAATCTCTTCTATGTCCTCGGCGCGAAAAGACCGCTGGCAATTCACCAGCCGTTTGCCTTGAGGGTGAGCTTGCCCGGCAAGATAAGGAACCAGCGGGAACATACCCGAATTTACAAACAGAAGCGTTGGGTCGTTTTCAGCCAGCAATCCCGCCGCTTGTATTTCCTTGTGGTCTTTTTTAATATAAAACTCAATAAATTTTTTACGAAGTTCTTGAAAAGTCATAAACGGGATAAAAATGAATGGCCAATAATGGATAGTTAGCAATATTTTTTCCTACTTACCACCACCTACAACCTACTCGCTAGTTTTTTATTTTTTTGATATAAACGCTCTTCTTTGCCGCGCGGCGCTTTGATTTAAATCAAACTCTTCTCCTTTTACAATCTTTAGCCGCGCTTCTGCCGAATCAAGGACTAATTTAGCCCGTGAAAAATCTTGCTGGTATTTCCTGATTTGGATGTTTAAGTTTAAAATTTCATTTCTTGCGCGGCGCAAACTCTCCTCGGTCTGCTGCAAATCCATATGTAGCCTGAATTTTGAACTTAATTCATCGCTTTTGTTATCGGTTTCATCACTCATAATCGTATAAATATAATTTATATAAATTATATAGAATGTTATTATTATAGCGTTTTTCTCAAAAACTAACAAGTTCGGTAAAATTAAAAGCACGATGTGTAGTTTTTTGTCTCTGTTTTGGGGGGGGTTGTATTTACTAATTCAACACACCTCTGAATCTCCTCTCAAGAGGAGACTAGATAAATCTTAATCTCCCCTTCCTCGAAAACCGCCGGATAATTTTCCGCGAAAAATTGCTCATTAATATTCGGCATGGCCCTTTCGCTCGGCCCGATAAAAACATAATTAACGCCGTATTTTTCGAGCAATTCTTTCGCGTTAATTCCGCCGCTGTACATATCGGAAATATCTTTTTCCCGCCCTTGATATTTAATGCCATGAGACCAAAGCCAGCCCGGATACCCCATAAGCACAGGCCTGCCAGCCAAAGAATTCACCAAATTTAGATGAGAACCGCCGGTTAAAATTAATTCGCCGGAAAAAGTATTTCGGACAATCCAAGCCGCCGCATTCCGCTCTTTGCGGCCAAAAATCTCATAAAGCGGCGGCTTGGCATAAGAAGAACGCGAGAAAGCATCGATCAAGCCGACAGAAATCAGAAAAAAAGTTAAAATAATCGCAATAATCTTGGCTAATTTAAATTTCCATTGCTCAAAAAAATAAACGATAATTACGCTTCCCAAGAGAAAAAAATATCCAAAAATCTTGCCATTATCATAATCCCAAGGCTGAAATTTAATTATATTTATAACGATAAAAAGAAAAAACGCGCTGAAGATCAGCCCGAATACAAAATCTTTTTTCCGCCAAAAATCATTTTTTCTGACACTAAAATAAATTATCGCGGCAACCAAAAGCGGAAAAAACAAGCCGAAATTTTCCCACAAATAAGAAATCCACGCGCCCGCCGGCGAGCCGCCTCGCGGATTATACAGAACGGCGCCAATCCCCGGCTCGCTCATCCATCCCAAGCGAAAAACCAAAAAACTCGCTCCAAGAGAAAAGTCAAAAATAAAAAAATACGATATTAGCGTCCCGATTACCGCGCCGATTCCAATCGCGTTAAATAAATTTTTTGCCAAAAAACCATCTTTCGCAAAAAATTTATTCCAAATATAAAAACCAAAAGCAATAATCAAGATCGCTATAAAACTATGCATATGAACAAGGGGCAAAAAACCAATCAATAATCCCATGAAGTAAAAATATTTTTTATTCCCGTTTTTAACCGCTAAAGCAAGAATATATAAAATCATCGCGCCGGCGGCAAAGCCGAAAAAGTAAGACCTTTGATGCATAAGAAACATCGTCATAAAGCTTGACCAAATATTATTTTGCGCCGGATAAATCGCGTTGTAAAAATTTACAACCGAATATGGAAGATGCAATAAATGATTCGCCATTTCACCGACACTGCTTTTCTCCCAGAGCGCGGAATCTTTAAAAACTTTTATAAATTCCGCGCCTGAACCAAGAAAAAAAATAAGAAAAGCTAAAATCCGCGCCAAAGCGGTTTTTATAAACTCGGAAACAAATTTATAAATAAAGAAAAATCCCGCAAAAAGCAAGATATAAGAAGGCAGATTAAAAGATAAAATATAATTGCCGCTTAAAATATAAAAAGCGCCGCTTAAAAGATTTATTAAAAACGCGTAAACAAGAGGGGTACCCGAATAAATCGGCTCCTCAAGAGCAAACGGATTATTGTGGATAAAATAGCTTACTTGAGCCATATGAAACGGTATATCTCCATATCCGGCTACAGCCACCTTATACATACCATCTTGATAAAATATTGTTTTTGAGAATATATCAAAGAAAAAAATTATAAATAATAAGAAAAAAATTACTTCCGGCCAAGGAATTTCTTTTAGTTTTCCAATTAAAAAACTTTTATTTAATCTTTTAAAATCTATAAAATTTTTAAACCGCTCAAAATTTTTAAATCCGAAATACAAGCAATAAATCCCGCCCAGCGCCATAAAAATCCATACTGCGGCAGCAAAATTACCGGTTATAATGCCGGCAAACAAAACAAAATATCCCATTGCTATCAAACCGACGACAAAAACCATCGCTAAAATTTCGATTTTTTTCGCTTTATCGGCAAGAAAAAAACTGCTAATAGAATAACCGATTATAAAAACGATAATCAACGCGATAAAAATTAAAAACATAAATTTAGTCTTTAATGTTCTTTATAACTTTATAACTTTATAACTTGCCAATCACACCTCCGCCCAAAACTTCGTTTCTTCGATAAAAAACCACCGATTGCCCGGGAGCCGCGGCGCGCTGAGGAGCGGCAAACACCACTTCACATTTTCCATCCGACAACGGCTTAATTATCGCCTCTTCCGGCTTATGCCGATAGCGAATCGTCGCTTTGCATTTTACCGTCTCTAAAATCATTTTGCCGCTTATCCAATTCACGTTTTCCGCAATCAAGCTATCGCGATAAAGCATTTTGTCTTTCGGATTGGAAGTTACGATAAGCTCGCGCGTTTTATAATCCATTTTTACCGCGTAATACGGCGCGCCTCCGCCAATACCCATGCCGTGCCGCTGTCCTATGGTAAAAAGCGGCAGACCGGCATGTCTTCCAATAACCTTGCCGCTTTTATCAAGAATTTTCCCGGGGGTCAAATCAAGATGCGCGCCAATAAATCTTTTTATATCATTATCCGAAATAAAACATATTTCCTGGCTTTCGGGCCGATTCCACGCGGGAAGATTGAACTTCTTCGCCATTTTCCGAACATCCGTTTTTAAATAATCGCCAATGGGAAACAAATATTTAGCCAATTGCGATTGCGTTAAATTATACAAAAAATAACTCTGATCTTTGTTCTTATCCCTCGCTTTTAACAAATGGTATTCGACTTTTAACTTTTCACTTTTAACTTTTAACTTCCTCGCATAATGTCCTGTCGCCACCCCATCCGCGCCAAAGCTTTCCGCTTTTTCCAGAAGAAGCTTAAATTTTATTTCTTTATTGCAAACAACGCAAGGATTAGGCGTGGCGCCTTTTTTTAGTTCGCTTAAAAAATAATCAACCACCGCTTTTTTAAATTCCCGCGCGGCATTCAATGTATAAAGAGGAATGCCGATTTTCTCGCATACCCCGCGCGCCGTTTTTTCCGCCTCAAGCGAGCGGCGGCGATTTGCAAACTCGTCTGAACTAAGCTCGTCTTTGGATGTTTCAAGCCAAAAATGCATAAACACTCCCATAACGTCATAGCCCTGCTTTACAAGCAGGGCGGCAGCCACGGAACTATCCACGCCGCCGCTCATCGCGACGGCAATTTTAATTTTTTTCTTAAATAGATTCATTATGCTAATTTAAGCAATCTTGATGCTATAATTTTTTAATCATCAAATTTTGGCGCCTGCAATAAACTTTTTTATTATCAGCTTTTTTTTATTACTTTTTCCAATACTCATCCGCTTCTTTTTCAAGCTTTTCCAAACGGGTATAGTAATCAGGAAACTCATTAAGATGGGCAAGGGCGATTTTGCCGGTCATAACAGAATCGTCATTCGTAACATTTGTTTTCAAATCCGCCAGCCCATGCTCAAGCTCGACATTAAACCCCATTCGAAATTGCTCAATATCAAACTTGCCCCAATTAACGCCAAGACTTTCACCGATTATTTTTGCATCCTCAATTGTAAAATGTTTTTCTGCGCTCATGCTTGCTAATTTTTCTTTGCCAGCTTCCACATTAATATCCGCGCCTATTTGCCGCTAATAACATAGAAGCGGAACTGACGCGAAATTATTTATGGTGAGTACTAGTCGAACCATACGCGGAACTGACGCGAAAAATATAATTAATAATTAATCAAACTTATACCCGCATTTTTCAGGCGTAATCCATTCTTTCTTAGCGCGCGGATATTTCCGGCACTGTAAAAACCTATATCTCCAAATTGCGCAATAACTTTTTCCCTTCAAGTCAAAACGCAAAAAAAAACATTTCACAGGCAACTGGCAGCAAGCGCCGCAACTGGCGCATTTTCCCCGCCGATTTTCCGCTACCGGGAAAAAAGACATCATTGTCCGATACAGCTTGCTTTTAAAATTATTTCTCATAGTACTGACAAAACCAATCTTGGCGATTTAATTTTTTAATCATCACATTTTGGCGCCTGCAATAAACTTTTTTATTATCAGCCGCCGGAAGGCGCCAAAATTTGAGCGAAACAATAATAATATTAATTTTAAAATTTAAAGCGCCTGTTGAGCGTATGATTAAAAAATTAAATCGCCAAGATTAATACGGTGCTATTTCCCGGCTTGCGCTAAAACTTCTCTTTCCCCCTTTTTCCTTTTCTAAACTCATTTTTCAGCCAGGCTAAAGGCGAAAGTCCTTTTATTTTTTTCCAAACAAGCGCCGCTCGATGTTTTCTTGAGATATAACCTTTTTTCTGGCTCGTCATATTCATTTCAAGCTTATCGCGCACCTCATCGATTGCCTGATATATATCCTCCGCTTCCGCTTCCGCCCTGATAAGATTTTTGGGGAAAGTTAAAGTCGCCGCGGCGATAAAAATTTTCCCGCTTTTGTGATGATGCGTCAAAACGCCGACTTCCACATCGGCAATCGATACTGAATGGCTGCCGCCCTCTTCCTTTTCTCCGGCAACTCCGCCCAAAGCGGAGAACTTTTCCAAACCTCCGATTTTATTATTAATGTAATCTTTTATTTCCTCGGTTAATTCTAAATTCTTGCCTCTGATTGTAATGCGCATGATTAATAAATTAAAAATTAAAAATTAAAAATTAAAAATTAAGGTGTTCGCCAAAAGCGAACTCAAAAACTTTTTACTTTAAACTTTTAACTTTTAACTTCTCCAAACCCCACATATTGTATTTCTTCTTCCATTTGTATGCCAAAATTTACGCGTATTTTTTCCTTTATCAAGCATATCAGCATTATAACATCTTCTGATGTTGCGCCGCCAGCATTAACAATAAAATTTCCGTGTTCTTTAAAAATCATCGCGCCGCCGATTTTTTTTCCAAGCAAGCCATATTCTTCAATCAGCCATCCTGCCGGTATTTTTCCATTAACGCGAAACTGCTCCGCTTCAGAATATTTTTTTGCCAATCTCTCAAATGCTTTTTGATTTTCGCTGATTAAAGGATTCTTAAAAACACTTCCGGCGCTCGGACCGAGAGGAAAGCGGCTTTTTCTTTTTTTAAGATAATTTTTTACTAATTCTCGGCTTTTCCCTTCATTTCCTTTTTCTAATTTCAATACCGCTTTTAATATAATATATTTTTTTTCTTTATCAGCACGCGGATGATCCGCTTTTGGCTTAAAAATACTGCGCCGATAGCCAAAACCGCATTCGTCTCCGCTTAAATTTTTTACGGACAAATTTCCAGCATCAATTGCCTCTATGCTTTCAACGCTTTCCGAAATCGTATGGCCAAAAGCGCCGGCATTGCCGTAAATCGCCCCGCCCAATGTCCCGGGAATGCCGATCATCCATTCTACTCCCGTTAAGCCATTTTTGATTGCTTCATTGACTAATTTTCCCAAAATAACGCCGCTATCGCAAACGATATTATTAGTTTGCAGTTTGCAGTTTGTAGTTTGTAGTTTGATTACTAATCCGTTAAACCCTTGATCCGAAACCAAAATATTACTTCCGTTGCCAATAATATAATAAAGCAATTTTAATTCTTTGGCAACACCAACCGCTTTTTTGACATCCTCCGCGCTTTTGGCAATATAAAAATATCTGGCCGGCCCGCCGATTTTAAAAGTGGTATATGGCGCCAGCGGAATATTTTCCTGAACGCCGTTTAATAACGTTTTTATGTCTGCCATAATTTCTTATTCTGATAATTTTTATTATCTCACAATTTCAAAGAAATTTCAATTGAATACGAACGGGTGCAGAGAGCGCAAAATTGGGTGGACTTATACATTAGCGACTATTTGATTATTTAAGAATATAATAATTTCAAGGAGGTTAATAATGAAAAAAATAAAAAAAGAAATAGACTTTGATCCAGAAGAAGTAGGAAAAGCGGAATTTGGCTGGTATAAAGCCCATCATGTTAAAGATTATGATGAAGTCAAAAGATTGATGGCTCTTGTTTGCCAGAAGCAATTCGGACTAAAACCCGAAGTTGCCAGAGAAATTATACTTGTAAAAATAGCTGCGGCACAAGAACATGATTTAGCAGAAAAGGAAGGAATATCAAAAGAGGAAAGCGAAAAACATTGGGACAATGGAGAAAGATTAATGTTTAAGCATTTTGAAATGCTTAAAAAAGCAATTGACGAAACCGAATAAATCGGTTTCTTTTTTTTATTGCCCCTACTCACTACCCACTACAACCTATTCGCTATTTTTATTCCTCTTCAATCTCTCCCAAACTTTGCAAGCTGAATAATTTATAATATAAACCCTTCTTTTTTATCAGCGCGCTATGCTTGCCGGACTCAATAATCCGGCCTTTGTCCAGCACCAAAATTTTATCCGCGTGCTGAATCGTGCTCAAGCGATGCGCGATAACAAAAGTAGTCCTTCCTTTAATAAGGCGCTTTAAAGCCCTTTGCACTAAAAGTTCGGACTTGGAATCCAGCGCCGAGGTTGCTTCATCAAGAATCAAAATTTTTGGATTTTTTAAAATCGCGCGGGCAATCGCCACTCTTTGCTTTTGTCCGGTAGAAAGTTTCACTCCGCGCTCTCCAACTTGCTGCTCCAGCTTATCGGGAAAATGATTTATAAATTCATCCGCGTGCGCCGCCTCGGCCGCTCGCCATATTTGCGCGTCCGTCGCGTCTAATTTTCCGTAAATAATATTGTTTTTCAGCGTATCGTTAAACAAGCTTATTTCCTGCGGCACAACGGCAATCCGGCTTCGTAAAAATTTTAAATCCAATTCTTGAATATCGATTCCATCAAACAATATTTTTCCCGAAGCAGGAATATTATAGCGCGAAATCAAATCCACCAACGTTGATTTTCCCACTCCGCTTTCTCCGACAAGAGCGATTACTTGTCCGGATTTTACTTTAAAATTTATATCCGCCAGCACCGGATTATTCTTGCCGTAATTAAAATCCACGTCTTTAAACTCTATTTGGCCTTTGATTTTATCCAAAACTATCGCTCTTGCTTTATCATACGGCTCAATCGGCTCGTCCAGTAATTTCAGCGCTTCTTTAACTATGCTTATTGAATTTTTAAATCGCTCTATATTATGCGAAATTCTCCTTAAAGGCACGAAGATTAATCCGCTATAACCGATAATTGATACCACTTGTCCGATAGAAATTGCGTCATTCCTCTCCAGCAAAATCAACATTCCAAACATCAGTACGGTGCTGGCGCTTATGATCGTTTGGCCGTATGAATCCAGTTTTGACCAAGCGCCGATAAAATTATTAAATTGTTTTTGAACATCATCAAAAATATTTTTTACTTTTTTATCTTCATACCATTCGTTGGTATTCGCTTTAACAACTTGAATATTTGTCACCGAATCATGCGCCACACCGCCAGCATCTTCAAATAATTTAATCACTTTTACCAAAAGTTTGCTGATTTTATCTATATTCTTTATTGTTATATATAAATAAATAAAAATTACTATCCCAAGAAAAAAAGCGATTCTCCATTCGATAGACAATATTACCAGATATGCCAAAAAGACGGTTAACAAATCAGAGCCGAACAAAAACAATATCTCATTTATAATTGACTGCAAATAATCAGAGGCCTTAATATACTTTGAAGCAAGCTTGCCGGTTTTCTGGCTTTTGTGAAAACTCAAGCCTAAATACAATACATGCCGATTAAAATCTATCACTAAATCATTCGCGCATCTAACGCTAATAATTTCTCCCTCGCGCGCCACATACCGATGGCCCCAGTCTTTAATTAAACTCAAAATAAGCCAAACAAACAAAATTAGCAAAAATATTGATATTGTCTCGCCTTTAATAATCAAATCAATGATTTTGCCGTAAATATAAGGAACCATCGCCTCAATCATGGAAGCGAAAATCGCCACCCCAAAAATAACATAAACCTCGCGCTTATATTTCGCTAAAAATTTCCATACGATTTTTAAATCATCAAAAAATTCCATGTTAACAAATAAAAAAATGAAAAATCAGAATTGACATTTTTTAACTAAAGCTTATAATGGCAATATCGGTTTAAAAAATTAGGAGGAAAATGAAACTAAAACATAAAGTGTTGATTGTTATTGTGATTACCGCAATAATAATGTTCCCTGTAAGCGCAACAACTGGAATATCATATTACACTTTGTTATTAACATCACTTATGCTAATAACAATTGGGACAATATTTGCGGTGTTTAAAGGCATAACGCAAGCAATTGAAGATAAATAGATAACTCCTTACAGGGTTTCTTTTTTTATTTTTCCACCAACCCATCCGCCACTTTATAAATATCTCCGGCACCCATAATAAGCAGAATATCGCCTTTTTGGATTTTTTCATCAATTAATTTCCGAGCTTCAGCTAAATTCGAAGCGTAAAAAATATTAGATGCCAATTTTTTATTTCTTTTCTTAATATCTTCCGCCATTTTTCGCGAACTTACATTCTGATCTTTTTTATCTTCTCTTCCCGCCACATCAAAAATCTCCGCTAAAATCAACTCGTCCGCGCTATCAAAACTTTTTAGAAAATCCTTATAAAGCATTTTTGTCCGATTATGCTGATGCGGCTGAAAAACCGCAAATATTCTTCTGCCGGGATAAAATTCCCGCGCCGCTTCAATTGTCGCTTTTACCGCTGTCGGATGATGCGCGTAATCGGAAATTGCCAAAGCGCCTTTATAATTTCCTTTAATTTCAAACCTCCGCCAAATTCCGCCAAAATTTGCCAAAGATTTTTTTATTCTCTCCGCGCCAATCCCGAGATGCAATCCCGCTGCTATCGCCCCTAAAGCATTATAAACATTAAATTTCCCGGGAAGCTTTAAAATAAATTCCCCAAAATCATTATTATTAAAATTAACCCAAAATTTTACAAAACCATTCTCTGTTTCCATCTTACGACATCGCAAGTCGTTATTCTCGCCAAAGCCAAAAGTTATTATTTTGACATTTGAACTTTGAAATTGATTTGACATTTGAACTTTGAGCTTTGAAATTTGCTCATCGTCTCCATTACAAATCAAAACTCCGTCTTTTGACAAGTGTCCGATAAATTCCTCAAATGCGCTTCTATAATCCTCAATGTCTTTATAATAATCCGTATGATCAAGCTCAATATTATTTAAAATAATAATTTTCGGATAATATTCCAAAAACGCCCGTTCGTATTCGCACGCCTCTATCACAAAATGCTTTCCCTTGCCAATCCGCAAATTTCCGCCTCGCCTCGATTCGCTTGAGTCGAAGCGGGCAAACTCCGGCACTTTGCTTCCCACCACTACATTCGGATCCAATCCGCCGCCTGCTAAAACCAAGCCTATCATGGAAGTCGCGGTTGATTTCCCGTGCGTGCCGCAAATCGCAATGCCGTATTTAGCGTTAAAAAGCATAGCCAGCGCTTCAGGATAAGAAAGCATCGGTATTTTCATTTTTTCCGCTTTCACTCGTTCAGGATTATTCTTGAGAATTGCCAAAGTATAAATTACCAGCTCGGTATCGTCGGCTAAATTTTTCGCTTTCTGGACAATCGCGATTTTCGCGCCCGCTTTTTTTAATTCTTCGGTAATTTCCGATTTATTCACGTCGGAGCCTTTGACGATTTTTCCTCGCGCCAGCATTAATTTGGCGATTGCCGACAATCCAATCCCGCCAATCCCGATAAAATGAATTTTTCTTGCTTTATTAAAATCTATTTTTTGCATAGTTTCTGGTGTCATTAGCCGCTATTGTGTTAATTTGCCATGGTCCCGAGTACTCGGGACTAACGCAATCGCTTATTTTTTAAAATTCTAAACGAAAATTTATTTTAAAATCATTTCTTCTATTTCTTTTTTCGCTTTTTGCAAAACTTCACTTGCCTCTTTTTGCAAAGTTTTTGCTTGAAAATAATAAAATTCTATTTTCTCCGCTATTTTCTTTTGGATTTCCAAAGGCGGAAGTAATACGGGAATTGATAAATATTCCTCCATTATTAAATTCTTAATTCCCGTTGTCTGATTTTGCGCATATTCCATATAACCAAGATTATAAATGCTTTTAAGATATACGAATAAATAGTAAGGCAGGCATTCTTGTTTATTTATCCTAAAGCATTGCAAAAAATTACTAAAAGCATAATTTTCATTATTATTTTCAAATATGGCAACTCTTCCCACTGGCTGTATCGGACTGCCGCCGGATTTTTCTATTAAAATATCTTCCTTTTTCAATTGAACTTTTTTAAATTTATCTTTTGTTATTAATCTTTGAGCGACATTTTCAAAATTCAAATTAAATTTATTATCAAAATTGGTATTGCGCAAAACACACTAGTGTTGCATTTAAATAAAATTAGAAATTTTAATGACTTATATTAGCCATTTTTATAGTTAAATTTATCAAATTCCAATTCAAGTCGTGAAATATATTCTTTTCAAATAATGGCTAAATTAACAGTAATTTTAAGTATTTCGCAATTTTTAACGCAACGCTAGTGCGCAAAACATTAACCAAAACATAATTATTAGCATGGTCAGTAAATGTTGAATCTTCGCCCCACTCGCCAGCGATACTCTCCGCGATAATATCTGATAATTTTTTTGATTTATATTTAGATTTTCTAATAGCTTTTATTATTTCTTTTGGCATTTCTAAATAGGCCTTAGAATCAATCCGCCTGCCTTCTATCTCATCAGAATAAACCGTAAAAAACATTTTATTGCTAATCTCCGGCATTTTTATTTTTAATTTTTCCAAACTCCTCATAAATTTCATTTAAACCATTTTAAACCCCAAAAATTTATCCCCAAACCCGCCATTGACAGAAAATCCAAATCTGCTATACTAATAATAGAAACAAGGCGCCGGGGACAAATCTCCGTGCGAGAAAGTTCCGAAGATATTCGGAACTACCCGGTATCCTGACCACCCACAAGCTGGGTGGTTATTTTGTTGTTAGCTAATTCATAAAGCTCTTTCGCTTTTTGATTTTTCTTGTCATCCCAATAAGTTCTGATCAAGCCAGCATAAGCGTCTGCCAACCTTAAACAAGGGAAAGATTCGTCATTGCCAGTCCTTATTTTCTTAACCGAAATCCCGCGATCCCGCAAAACTTTCTTCAATCGCAACGCATACCATTTTGGCTTTTTGCCGTCTAAAATTATTTTCTTAACTTTTTTCTCTATTAACAAATGCTCAATTGTTCTTTCAAAACTATTTTCACTAAAAGGATTTCTGATTATTGCCGCTTCAACAGTAAAATTTTCTTTGATCAGCATTTTAATAAAATTAAACCTGATCTTCCAAATATGCCGCGGCCAGTGAAAGCTCGTTATTCTCAACACTTTTTCCGCTTTCAATATCGCCTTTTCAACATTCTCTATGTCTTCAACCATAACATAAACCAAAGCCACTGATGATTTGCCCGTTTTTTTATGAATCCCCGATTCATCAACAAAAATCAACATGATTTATTTTTCTTTAAACTTTTTAAATTCTTTAAAAATCTCATCCAAATCATTTTTCGCGTCTTTCCTGCCGGTCGCGTCATAGCCGATATATTTGGCGATGGCCACAGCATTCCTTCCTTAAATTATACCTCAAAGCCGGCTTTTAATCAAAACAAAAAAAGCGCGTTAAATTCCGCTCTTTTTTTTCTAAAAATTCTATTTTCCCAGCTTGATAACTTCATCCGCGATCAATTGCGCGGCATTCGGCGACATTAATTGCCTTGCGGCGCGGATCATCTGTGTTTGCTTTGATTTATTGTTTAATATTCCAAAAATAGCGTCGTAAAGCATATTGGGCGTCAAATTAGTTTCATCAAGCAATAATGCCGCGCCCTTGCTGCTATAATAATAAGCATTTTTTAACTGATGCCCACTGGCAGAATTAAGAAGCGGAACTAAAATCGCCGGCTTATTCAAATTAATTATCTCCGCGATATTATTCGCTCCGGCCCTGCTAATAACCAGATCGCTTACGGCATAAGCATCATTGAGATTATTCAATAAAAAAGGATAAAGATGGTAATTCTCAATATTCGCCAGGCCAAAATCGATAATCGTTTGTTTTACGTCTTTATAATTGCCAACCCCGCACTGATGTATGACTTGAACCTTCGTAACAATCTTAACAATCGCCTCCAGCACTATATTATTAATTTTTTGCGATCCCTGGCTTCCGCCTAATATTAAAATCACAGGCAAGTCTCTTTTTAAGCCGAACTCCTCTATCGCCCGATCCTTATTCCCTTGAAAAATTTCCCGACGAACCGGATTGCCTGTAAAAATTATTTTCTTCTTGGCAAAATAATTTCCCGCGTCAGTAAAAGAAACCGCAACTTTATTCGCCATCTTTCCTTCTATGGTATTCGCCAGTCCCGCCACTGAATCAGATTCATGAATAATTATTGGAATATGAAAAACCCACGCCGCCAGCGCGACCGGAAAAGACGCATACCCGCCTTTTGAAAATACCACATCGGGCATAAACGAATAAACATAAAAAAAAGATTGAATTATGCCAATCGGTAAATTTACTAAATCAGCAAAATTATCAGCTGACCAGTATCTGCGTAATTTATACGTCTTGATGGTTTTAATCGGAATGCCAAAATTAGCCACAACCTCATTAAACGGGCTCTCGCTGCCTATAAATAGAAAATTTGGTATTCCGCCAGACGCATTTAATATTTCTTTTACTTTCTCGGCTACTGCGATAATGGGCATAATATGCCCTCCTGTTCCGCCGCCGGTAAATAATACTCTCATGGTAATAAAATAATTGATAACCCCATTGAACTGCCAATAAGCAGAAAGCTTATTTCTAAAACTTTCTGCTTTTTTGGAATTTGCCGGCTATTTTACTTTTTTTTACCCGCGCTGATTTTTTTAGCCGCGCTGGAAATATTTTTCCAATGCGATTTCAATTCATCCGCGAAAGAAGATAATTCAGTCGCGCTAACATCTTTTAAAACTTCGTATTTTGGCTTAACTTCGTCAACTATTTGATTATATTTTTCCTGCGTCAATCCTTGAGCTTTTTTGACTTTTTCAGCTGTTTCT
Source organism: Patescibacteria group bacterium (assembly GCA_018896765.1). Lineage (GTDB taxonomy): Bacteria > Patescibacteriota > Minisyncoccia > JAHIHE01 > JAHIHE01 > JAHILZ01. Next base: position 37,382 of record JAHILZ010000029.1, read on the forward strand.
TTTTGCATTTCGTTCATCCAGCTTTTAATTTTTATTGCGGCTTTTTTCCTGTCTTTAGGCGATGTTAAAAGATAAGCGGCTAAAGCCGCGCCGGCTGCCAGCCCGGCTCCAACTAAAACTTTCTTCGCCGTACTGTTGTTTTTTTTCTTTGCCATATTTTTTACTTGCCCTGTTAAATAAAATTATTTAAGATTTTATTTAATTAGGATTAGTTTAATTAATTATTTTTTTAAAAACTTACTAATGCCTTTAATGATTTTTTTTATTATTTTTCCGCTCGCAAGCGTCAAACTATTCTCAAGCATTGTTAATTTTTCTTCCAAACTGCCTTCGAGAGCCTTCACCCGTTTTATAATAATAACCGCGTCCTGCAAAAAAATTATCGCATAATAAAAAATCATACTTAACTCAACCGCCAAGATAAGCAGTAAAACCGCAATAAATAATAAAAGAAAATCTTGCATACTGCGTTAAAATTAACCGATCGTCGAAGCCATCCTCGGCCAGACGCCGAGACTAGGCGATCAAAACCGCAAATCCTTCGAACGGCGCGATAACAATTAGATAAGCACTTTCTAATTATACCACATTTAAAAAATAATAAAAGGCCTAAACTATCAATCCCCTATTTTCCACATTTAATAAGACTTTCTTGGAACATGCCTTGAAACATTTAATATTACCCCAACCCCAAACAACGCGGATGCTAACGCAGACCCGCCATAGCTGATAAAAGGTATGGGAACTCCCGTCAATGGCATAAATTGCGTAATCGCGGCAATATTCATAAAAAATTGAAAAACGAGCATAATGGTAATTCCTGAAACCAATAATTTTCCAAAATTATCCGGCGCGTTCTTGGCTATGGTAAAACACCGCCAGATAAATATTAAAAACAAAGTGATCAATGCCGCAATGCCCGCGAAACCCAGTTCTTCCCCGATGATAGCAAAAATAGAATCGCCGAAAGGCTCAGGCAAATAATTATATTTTTGCCGGCTCATGCCCAGTCCCAAGCCGAATAATCCGCCTGAGCCTATTGCAATTACCGCTTGATTGACCTGATACCCCGTATCTAGCAAATCAGCTTTCGGGTTTAAGAAAGTTATAAAACGCTCCAGTCGATAAGCGCTTATTTTAATAAAAACCGCCAGCGCGGAAATTCCAAGAACTATTAGCGCAAAAACATGAATCAGTCGGGCTCCGGAAATATAATAAAGCGACAAGGCCGATAATGCAACAATGCCAAGCATTCCTAAATTTGGCTGAGCGATAATAAGAACGCTCAAGATTGCCATAATAACCAAAAACGGGAAAAGCGTAGATTTTACATTATTTATCTTGCTTCCTTTTTTATCAAGCCATGCCGCCAGATAAATAATAAAAAACATCTTAACGAACTCAGACGGCTGAAAGGTGTATGACCCAAGAGCAATCCATCTCGTTGCTCCGCCATGTTCTAAAACTGAAGATGTGACAAGAATGGCAACTAAGCCGGCAATGCCTAAAGCAAAAAGAGGCAAAGATAATTTCACCCACCGACGATAATAAATTTTTGAAGCGAGCAGAAACAAAATTAATCCCGGAAGAATTCCATAAATAATCTGATGCTTGGCATAATAATAACGATCGCCAAATTCCAAACCTTTAATAATGCTGGCGCTGGCAACCATTACCAAGCCAAAAACCAGCAAAAGAAAAACTACTCCGAGCAAAACATAATCCGGCTTATAAGACTTTGCCATAAATTAGGCCTGCTGGCGCTAATTTCGCGGAATCTCGCGGAATTAACGCAGAAGGATCGCGGAATATTGAAATTCCTTAACGATAAATTATGAGTTTTAATTTTTCATAAACCTCCCGCGCGATCAATTCGGCGTCGGCGGTAAGATGATGCTCGCAAGACACAAAAGACGCCAAAGACTCAATCCGAGCCGCTTCGTTTTCCGGCTTTATCATCCTGCCTTTTGCCGCGGCAAGAATAATAAATTCATTTGGCGTTTTCAGATCCATCGGAGAATAGCCGGGGCGCAAAAAATCCAATTTGCCATTTTTAAGGCGATAAACGCCGCTCCTCGCCTCTTCGCTTGGCGCGCAAATTTTTCTTTCTTTGTTCCTCAGCACTAATTGCGAACCGAAAATAGCCAAAGTATTTTTATCGAACAGCTCTTTCGCCGAAGAGCTAATTTCATATTCTATTTCCAAAAAATCAAGAAAATGCAAAGCAAGCAAAGGAAGCGCCGAATTTTTAATTTCCAATTTTGTATAAAAAGGAATGGAAGCGACAAATCGCGGATTAATTTCGATCAAATACACATCATCGTTCTTTTCGCTTATGATAAAATCAAGGCCAAAAATGCCTTTGTATCCTTTGTCTTTAAGATACTGCCCTATTTTTTGGCCAATTTCATTAATTTCACCGAAAGCTTTAGTTGAAAGAGAAAGCGCCCCCCAATCATTTCCGCAAGTCGTACTGCGATTATTTGTTGCCAGCTCTTCGCCTGTAATCTGATAACACGGCTTGCCGACATAAACATCCTCGCGAGCAACGCAAGCATTAACCGTTGCCGGAACGCCATGAATAAATTTCGATACTTTTACCGGAAAAGTTCTCTTGCTGGATGATTCATGAAAAAAAGCATCCCTAAGTTTAATATAGTCATCTTGGCTTCTAATGAAAAAAGTGGAGCTTCCGGCATAGCCGCTATTAAGCTGGACGACAAAATAATCGTAATATTTTTTCAATTCCCAATAACTAAGCCGCCCGAAATCTATCGTTTCCGCGTCGGGAATTCTTACGCGCAAACTTTTGGCGATAAATATAAAATTAAATTTATCCTCTGCCGCCTTTGATAGAATTGTCGAATTATTTAAAATTTTCCAATTATTTTCCAAAGCGATTTTTTCGGCCGCGAGCGACGGCTTGAATACAACCACCGCCGCTTGCGTTCCCGTCGGCGTATTTTCCTTTATATATTTTTTAACCGCCTCATGGCCCAGCAATATCGCGGAACTTCTAAAAATCACATTCTTCCTGCCAAGCTCCTTTTCCAAGCAAAAAATTTTCGCGCCCGCTTTTTCCAAATAATCCACCTCATCATCATAATCAATGCAAATAATATGATAATTGGGAATAATATTCTCCAAACCTATGCCTCTGTCAACAACATTGGAAACATAAAAAATCGGAGTTTTTAAATCCTCAAAAATCATATTGATATCATCTAAATTATTTACCGAATACGCCATATATTAAATTCAAAAGATGCGTATATTGTATCATTTTTTTAGAAAAAAAACAAAAAACCTTTTTGGGTTATCAAAACAAAAAAACAAACATAAATATTTCAACAAAAAAACTAATAAAATGCTTTTATAACGCCCAGGATTGCTCCTGTCACTATTAGACCCGCGATGATAATGCCAACGCTAATCAAAAATAACGCCCGCCGAAAAGGAATTCCAAACAAATACGCCGCCAACGCCCCGCTCCACCCGCCTGTCACCGGCAAAGGAATCGCCACAAAAATAATTAAAGCCAGCGATCCCCACTTAATCTGGGTATCGCTGAATTTTTTCCTTGTTCTGGCAAACAAAAAATTGAAAAACCGCTCAAAAATAGAAAAACGATTAATTAAAAAATCGGAAACCGGCTTAATTAATAGCAGAACAATGGCCGCCGCGGAAATATTTCCAAGAATAGACCAAAAAAACGCGCTCAAAGGAGACATTTTATAAACCCCAAGCGCTAAAGGGATTGCCGCGCGCAATTCGCCGATTGGAGTCATCGCTGTTAAAAAAGTTGCTAGTTCTCCGGACATATGGTATTAATTTAAAATTGAAAAATGAATTTTAATTCCAAAGCCCAAATTACAAATGTCAAATCAATCCCGAGCACTCGGGACAAAATCCAAATGGCAAAGTAATTAATTTGGTTTTTAGTCATTTGACATTGAATTGACATTTGAATTTTGACATTTGGCATTAACAAAAATTTTATCATTTTAATCCGTCGCTTTAATTTTTAATATTTACATTTACTGATTATTTCCGCCATTTCCTCAATATTCTCCGCTCTAAAAATATTATCACCCTTCTCGTTATCTATTTTACCATTTGCTTTCTTTCCTGTCAGGAGCACTGCGACTTTTTTGCCTTTTAATTTATCTTTTAATTTTATCGCGCCGGCAAAACCAGCCGCGCTTTCGCATCCGGTTTCAATATTATTTTTTTTTAAAATTTTTTCCACTTTCAAAATTTCAATATTTGAAACAACAGCTCCGCCGCCATTCGAATTTTTGATTATTTTTAAAATCTTGGCTAATTTTTCCGGCGGAATATTTTTGGAAACAATACCCCGCGCCAAGCTTTCTTTTTCAAAAATAAAATTTTTATCAAAATTTTCCGCGATTGGATGAATTTTAGAAGTTTGAACCGCATAAATCTCCGGCGTTTTCCCAATTTCGCCAAGTTTTATCAAATCGCGAAACGCTTCGGCAATTCCCAAAATCGTACTGGCGCTAGAGGTGGGAATAAAAATCGCGTCAACCGCGCCGCAATGCTCAAAAATTTCAAAGGCGATTGATTTCAAGCCATAATAAGAATTTTCGTCCACGCTCGGCCGAAGATTCTTGATTTTAAATTTTTTTGAAGCTAAATCCGCCAATGTCCGCGCGTGGCGGGAAACAATAATCGTAGCGCCTGCCCTGAGCGCGGTCGAATGGCCAAAATCCGCTATTCTAGCTATTTTTTCTTTGTCAGTTTTGGGAGAAACAAAAACAAAAAGTTTTATTACGGCTAATCGGCAATAAGCCGCGGCGGAAACCGCCGCGTTGCCGGAAGAAGAAACGATCAAGACTTTTTCGCCGTTTTCTTTGGCGCGCGATACTTGATACGCAAGCAATCTGTCTTTGTGCGAGCCGTTGGGGTTCAAGTCCTCGCGCTTAAAAATCAGTTCTTTAAAACCTAAATCTTTGGCAATATCCGGCGCGCTAATTTCCGGCGTATTTGCCTCAGCCAAAGTAAGTTGATTTTCTTTTTTAATCAGCGGATAAAAAGCGGCGTAACGCCAGATGTTTTTTAGATTTTGATTTACCCCATTAGAAAACTTCTTGATGTTCGAAGATGTTAATTGCCACTTAGCATCTTCTAAAAAATTGCCTGCTTTTGAATTTTTATCATTTCTAGTGGGGTTAATTTTAGATTGAAATATTGACATTTTATTTAATTGTATTATACTAATTTTAGGAGGAAGATATTTGATAAATAATAATAATATTAATATTAAAGATTCTTTTATACAGTATGGGATTATGATAATTTATGCTATGGTTATATTCGCAATTATCGGATTTTTAATTGTAGCAAATTATGAGTTTTCTCATAATAACCCCACAACGGCGGCAATAGCATTTTTTGCCGCCATGGTAGTAATTGCAAGTTGCATCTGGGCTAAAATTCGGTCCAGAAAGAAATAAGAGTAATCCTTAAAAGGGACTGACGTTCCTTTTTTTATTTTATTTGACTCGCTGCCATATTATTGCTAAAATTATTATAATCATTTTAGCATTTTAACATTTTAACATTTTAACAAAAAAAGAATCAAGCTATTGTTAAAATGTTAGAATGTTAATATGTTTAAATAAATTTTATGGATTCTCATTGCGAAGTTTGCAAAAAAGATGTTTTAGCCGATGATTTCCCGGATGTTACTGTCGGCGATGTTATCAACTGCCCGCACTGCAGCTGCGAACTGGAAGTAATCGGCGTTGATCCGCTCGAAGTTCAAGCGCTGGAAGAGAAATGATGAACCCGAAACTAAAGCAGAATGATATTTTAATTTTATCAAAAGCGCATTTTATTGCCTTAAATAAAAAATATTGATTTACATTGTCAAAAGGCAATAAAATTCGAGCGAGGCTTGGCTAAATTAGTTTCAAAATAGTTCCTGCAGAGCGTCTTTTGATAAAATTAAAATATCATCCTGCTTATTTACATTGATCCTATCTGAATTTTTCCACTATTAAATTTCTTATCGGCTTCTTAAGAATATCAATGTATCTATCTTGAAAATGCGCCGAGGCAGGCGAAAATAATACTATATCGCCTGTTTTTGTTTGCGTTTTAATGATTTCCATCGCCTCTAAAAAATTGTTAGCGTCAATAACTTTTAATTTTGAATTTTCACTTTTAACTTTTAACTTTTCACTTTTAACTTTTTTGCTTCCTGTCCCCGGCAACAATATCAGCAAATCTACTTTTTCAATAATTTCTTTTACCAGCCCCGCGTAATCCATTCCCTTGTCATCTCCGCCTGCTACCAAAATTAGGTTGTAGGTTGTGGATTGCTTGCCCTGAGTGTAATCGATGGGTAGGTTGTAGGTTTTTAAAGATTTAATTGCCGCGATTGTTGATTCCGGATTAGTAGAAGCCATATCATCATAGAATTTTACCCCTCCATATTCACCGATAAATTCAAGGCGATGAGGCAATCCTCGAAAATTCCGAATAGCATTTTTTATTTGTTCCGGCTTCGCGCCCGCCAAATACCCGGACAATACCGCCGCCAAAACATTTTCAATATTATGCTCTCCGATTAATTTTATATCTCCCAAATCGCAAATTTCCAACTTGTCCAACTTGAAAACCGAGTTTCCAAGCACGTAAATTTTTTTGTTTTCCACATAAACCCCTCTTTCAATCTTGCTTTTCCTGCTAAAGAAAAAAACATTTACTCCTCGCTTAGCCAATTCCTCCCCAAAATTCTTTGTAATTTCATTATCATAATTCAAAACTGCCATATTGTCTTTTTCCGCATATCGAAAAAGACTTTTTTTAACTTCAATATATTTCTCAAAACTGCCATGTTCATCAATATGATCCGGCGAGATATTGGTAATTACGCCAATATCGGGACTTCTGCCTAAAGCAATCGTCAATTGACGATTGCTTGTTTCCAGCGCCAAAATATCATCTTTCTTCATTTTTGAAATTTTATCGAGCTCTTGGGCGCTTCGCCTGTCATTGCCTGCCAAAAAAACTCTGCGTTTTTTTTCCATGCCTGATAAAATTTCATAAATCAATCGCGAAGTCGTGCCTTTGCCTTTTGTACCGGTAATAGAAATTATTTTTCCCTTAGCAAGTTCGAAATAAAGTTTCGTGAGACTCGAGAATTCAATTCCTTTTTCTTTTGCCTTGAGAATCTCGGGGAAATTTGGCTTGTACAAACGCCAGGAAGACGGCGCAAAAATAATATCCGCGTCTAATATTCCTTCAAGATATTTATCTTTTAATTTCAAATTTAAGGGCAGTTTTAAAAATTCGGCGAATGCTTCGACTTTTTCTTTTCCTTTCAGCCAAAGATGCGTTTTGAAAAAATTCTTTCTTAGTTCTTCCTGATCGCCGGAAAAATCATGCGCCGTAATATTTTTAATTCCATTTCTCGCCAAAAATTCCAAAACCGCGCTTCCTTCCGTTCCCGATGCGCCGATAATATGAATATTTTTAAATTTTAAATTATCAATATATTTTCCCATAAATTAATCCTTCGGCGCTTCTGTCATTGCGAGAAGCCGAAGCGACAAAGCAATCTATAAATAGTTCAAAGTTCAAAATGCAAAATTCAAAGTTGCGCCTTGTTAAATAGTTGCGAGGCAAATTTAACAGGGTAAAGCTAAAAGTTTAAAGTTGCTGAATCCTTACAAACTTTTAATTTTAATTTTAAATTCGACTTTTAACTTTTCACTTTGAACTTTTAACTTAAGAA
>JAHILZ010000030.1 GCA_018896765.1 Patescibacteria group bacterium
AGGTGGAAGGTGGAAGGTGGAAGGTGGAAGGTGGAAGGTGGAAGGTGGAAGGTGGAAGGTGGAAGGTGGAAGGTGGAAGGTGGAAGGTGGAAGGTGGAAGGTGGAAGGTGGAGAGTAGAAAGTAGTAGAATAAATTATGGCAAAAAGCTATGAAAATTTAAAAATTTGGCAAGAGAGTTTAGAAATAGCAATTTTGATATATTCTGTTACAAAGAAATTTCCAAAAGATGAAATTTTCGGGATTGTATCACAGATAAGAAGAGCTGTGATATCCATATCTTCTAATATTGCGGAAGGGTCAGGGAGAACTACAAGAAAAGAATTTTCGCGATTTATTGATATTGCTATTGGATCGTTAAACGAAACTGAGAATCTTTTGATTATTTCGTTAAAATTGAGCTATTTATTTCAAAAAGATTTTGATGTACTAATAATAAAAATTAAACATTTAGGGATTTTATTAGGTGGATTTAAAAAATATCTTAACAAATAACCACTTTCTACCTTCTACTTTCCACTTTCCAGATATGAAATTTTCTTATAATTGGCTGAAAGAATACGTTAATATTAAAGAAACGCCGGAAAAACTGGCTGAGGTTTTGACAATGCATTCTTTTGAAGCGGAAGGAATTGAGAAAATAGGAAATGATCTAGCAGGAGTTGTTGTGGGGGAAATTAAGGCGATTAAAAAACATCCAAATGCAAATAAGCTTAATATTGCAGAGGTAGATGTTGGAGAAATAAAATTCAGACAGATAATTTTTGGGCAGATGGTTGAGATGGACGTTGGTTTAAAGATTCCAGTAGCTTTAGCACCGACGATTTTACCTGGAAATAAAAAAATTGACAGAATAGAGATGCGTGGCGTTCTTTCAGAAGGTATGTTCTGTCTTGATCAAGAACTTGGTCTTGCAAAAGAAGGTGTTAGTATTAAGTTCTTTGGTAAGGATATTAAAAACGGAACGCGGATTTTAGATATTTTGCATTTAAGTGATACTCTTATAGATCTAAATATTTTGCCGGACAGAGCGCATGATGCTTTGAGCTATTGGGGCTTGAGCCGGGAAATCGCGGCTGTGCTTGCCAGAAAGATGAAGAAAGGAATTTATAATGATGCCAAGAGCAGATTTGCGGAAAACAAAAAAGAAAATATAAAGAAAATAATCAAAGCGGATATACAGGATAAAAAACTATGTCGCCGCTATTCCGCCAGAGTCATCAAAAATATATCGGTGGCGCCTTCGCCTCTTTGGATTCAAGACAAGCTGAAATTATCATCCATAAGGCCGATTAATAATTTAGTGGATATTGCCAATCTGGTGATGCTGGAAACCGGACAGCCGTTGCACATCTTCGATTTTGATAAAATCGAAGATGTAAATCCCCCCGTAGGACAAGCCAACGGGGCAGGCAAATCCCAAATCCCAAATCCCAATGAAATCCCAAATCCCAAATCACAAACGGAGCAAATTAAGAAAATAATAATAAGACGGGCGAAAAAGGGAGAAAAAATATTAGCTCTGGATGGCAAAGAATATAAATTAGATGAAAATAATTTAGTAATCGCCGATGCTAAAAAACCGCTGGCTATTGCCGGGATTATGGGCGGAGAATATTCCGGCGCAACATCGAAAACAAAAAATATTGTTATTGAAGCGGCTAGTTTCGATCCGGTGAATATTCGGCAATCCGGAAAAGCTTTAGGGCTGGCTTCAGATTCTTCATATCGCTTTGAGCGCGAGATGGATAGGAATTTGACAATATTGGCGTTAAACAGAGCCACAGAGTTAATTCAAGAAATTTCCGGCGGCGAGGTTGTATGCGGCGCGATTGATGCCTATCCGGCAAAAACAAGGCCGATAAAAATAAAACTTGAAATAAGCGCGGTGGAAAAGCTTTTGGGCGTTAAAATTTCTGTTAAAAAAATTGTTGAGATTTTAAATAATTTGGGTCTAGCCGTTAAAAAAGGCAGAAAAGAAACTTTGGAAATTATCGCGCCGACTAGAAGACTGGATATTGCGGGGCCGATAGAAGTAATTCGCGAGATAGGCAGGATCTATGGTTACGAAAAAATCGTTCCTGTCAAGCCGAAAGTGGAATTAAATTTGCCTGAAATAAATCCAGCCGCAAGCTATCGGAATAAAATAAAAAATATATTGGCCGCCAATGGTTTTACGGAAATATATAATTATTCATTTATTGGCGAAAAAGAATTATCTAGCGCGGGCGCGCGCGGCAATCATTATTTGGAGCTTGCTAATCCTCTTAATCCGGAGCATAAGTATTTGCGTTTGAGCTTAGCTCCTTCCGTGCTGAATAATATATCGGATAATAGCCGGACTTTAGCGGATGAGAATATTAAAATTTTTGAACTGGGAAAAGTTTATTACCGAAAATATACGGGCAATAATGCCTGCATGCTTAGCGAAGCGTCCGCGCCGGGCGCGAGCGAAATTGACGAGAAATTTATGCTAGCCGGGGCGATTTATGATAAAAATTCCAAAGAGCTGTTTTACCAAACAAAAGAAATAGTCGAACTGCTGTTGAATTTTTTGGGAATAAAAAATGCCGCGTATTCTTCCATATCGGAACAATGCGCGCATATGCCAGTTTGGCATTTAGGCAGGGCTGCTTATTTATCAGTTGGCCAGAGCGTCATTGGCATTATGGGCGAGATAGATTCGAAAATAAGAGAAAATTTTAAAATTGACGGAAGGGTTGGGTTATTTAATTTGGATTTTAATAAAATTGCAGAGATAGCGACCGCCGAAAAAGCTGCTTATGAAAAGTTTTCCAAGTTTCCGTCAATCAAGCTTGATTTTGCCGTATTGGCGCCGAAAAAAATCTTGTGGAGCGAGATTGAAAAAGTAGCGCGCAGCGCCGGAGGAGGGCTGGTTAAGAATATTGAATTATTCGATATTTATGAAGGAAAAAATATTATAACCGATAATTTAATCGGCAAGAGAAGTTTGGCTTTTCATGTTGTCTATCAGTCGCGGGAAAAAACTTTGAAAGACGAAGAAGTAAAAGAAATCACGGATAAAATAATCGAGGAATTAAAAAATAAATTGGGGGTGAGTTTAAGGAGATAAAAAATATGAAAACATTCGCTTTTATTGATGCTTCAAATCTTTTTTACGGCGGAGAAAAAAGTTTGGGATGGAAAATTGATTATCAGAAATTGCTGATTTATTTGAAACAAAAATATCAAATATCCAGAACTTTTTATTTTGGCGGCGTTGAAATACACGATTTTAAATATGATTATCAGAATAATGGTACAGTTCCTCTTGGTGAATTGGAAAAATACTTGGTAAACTTGATTAAAATTGAAGGAAAAAAATTAGACGACGCGAAATTATTATTGCTTTCTCGACATCTTCAAAGAATTCGTTTTTATTTGAAACTTCAAAAATTCGGATATGAATTATATTTGAAGCCTGTTAAGATGTATGAACAGGAAGATGGTACGACAAAAAGAAAAGCTAACTGCGATGTAGATATGGCTTTTTATTTGATGAAAGAAAAAGATAATTTTAAAAGCGCTATTGTTTTGACAGGCGATGGAGATTTTTTACCGGTTCTAAAATATTTAAAAGAAACAGGGAAAGAATTGATAATTTTGGCTCGCGGTTCGCGGACGGCACGAGAGATAAGGCAATTCGCCGGGGGAAATTTTAGAAGCTTTGAGTATTTAAAATATAGGATAAAAATGGATGAAATAAAATAAAACGGACTCATATAGAATCCGCTTCAAGTTTAGTAATTATATTTTATCATAGTATAGTGGTTTGTCAAGAGTAAGTTTATTTGATAGAATTTATTATAAAAATATGAGCGAAATATCACAGATGAAAATAAGCAAAACCGAACAAAAAGAAATTGATATTGAGCTTGAAAGAGCTAATGATTTAATGGAAGAAGGGGCGAAAGAAGAATTGAAGGGGGTAATAGAAAAGTTACTATTGAAATATCCAAAAAGCGAGGAAATATATGATAATGCTATACTTTTTTATAATTGGTTGGAAATGTATTCGGAAATAAAAAAATTATTTTTTAGGTATAAAGAAAATACCGGCAATGATTTAAAAACAGATGTTTCATTGGAGGAATACGAAAAAAGATATAAAGAATATTTAACAAAAAACCCATCGATTGCAGAAAAAGGAGGAAAAAGAAAATTTAAAAGATTGCGGTGGTCGCTTTATTTAATTGAATGGGTCGAAGTTGATGATATTGGAATAAAATTTAAAAAGATTGGTTCCGAGAGCCGATTTTATAAGTGGTCGGAAATGCAGGTTATTTTAAGAAAGATAAAGGTGGGTCACAGGAGTCCATTTGGCAGAGGGCTTATTATTCAGGCAAGCGACAGAAAAAAATATAAGATGCAAATTAGTCCGGGTGATAAACAAAGCGAGGATTTTTTAATGGAAATTAGGAAGCATTTAGAGATTAAACGCGGTCCGGACAAAACAGAAACTATACTATTAGGTATTCCGGCAGTGTTAATTTTTGCAATTACTGGACTTATGGCAGCCGTGGCAGGATCAAATCCCATAGCATTGGTTTATATTTTGGTATTTATATTTACATATATATTATACGATTTAATAAGTTCCAGATTTTAAATAATGAATTTTTGTAATAATATGACATTAGATCAATATCATAAAATTTTAACTGATTGCTGGGAGGGTTGAAAAAGCTTTATTTGTCATTGCGAGGAGCCGAAGCGACGAAGCAATCCCGTACTCAAGTTCAAAGTTCAAAGTGAAAAGTTAAAAGTCGAATTCAAAGCTAAAAGTTATAATATTTCAAAAACTTTAAACTTTTAACTGCAACTTTGCA
>JAHILZ010000031.1 GCA_018896765.1 Patescibacteria group bacterium
CACCCCTTTGATTTAATTCCGAAATACAGAGCTTTTTGCGAAGCGAGACCCGCTCCCGCATCGCCGTGCGGGATAAACTCCGGCGGGGCGAGCGAGCAAACTCTTTCCCCTGAAAATTTGAAATGTCTTGATTAGTCGGAGTGCCGGGATTTGAACCCGGGGTCTCCTGCTCCCAAAGCAGGCGCGTTAAGCCGCTACGCTACACTCCGTTTTTTTAAAACTTAAAGCCCCGCGGCGTCCGCCATAAATGAACTGCTATGGGGTTAAACCGTTGCGCCATGCTCCGCGATAATATTTATTTTAGCGTAAAAACGCGAAAATGTCAATTGCGCGCGGTAAAGATTCAAAGGCAAATAACAAAAACCCCGCTTGAGGAAAAGCGGGATTTGTTTTTTTATCAAAATAAAGTTACAAATTATCGGACTGCCTCTTTGAGTGTTTTGCCAGCTTTGAATTTTGGAACTTTCATCGCGGGAATTTGAATTTTAACGCCCGGTTTTTGAGGATTAACGCCCATTCTTGCTTCTCTTTGATTGACGCTAAAAATTCCAAAACCTGTTAAAACCACCTTGCCGCCTTCCTGCAGGGTTTTGGTGATTGTTTCTATAGCGGTATTAATAGTTAATTCCGTGTCTTTTTTGGAAAGATTGGTTTTATTGGCAACTGCATCTACTAATTCGTCTTTGGTCATATTTCACCTCCCTTCAGGTTAAATTTAATTATAAAATAAATTTTGAATTTCCAATTTTGTCCCGAGTATTCGGGATTTAATGATTTAATGTTTCAAAATTAAGTCATTGATTCATTCATTCGAAATTCAGAATTCAAAATTGCTTCATCTCGCAGTTATCCACATTATGCCCTAATTATACGCTAATGGCTTAGATAAAGCAACACCATTTATCAACAAGTATAAAATTTTCTAAATCGCTTAAAAAGCGCAGCTTTTCCATTAGCAATATCAATTTCAATATAGATCCCATTGACCTCGATATTATTATCTTTCGAAACCTCGCAGTTGAATGGCATTTGCGTAAGAAAATGTTTGATGGAATTTTCCGAATTCGAGCCGATAATCGATATTCGCGGACCAAGCATGCCAATATCTGTCAAATAAGCGGTTTTTTGAGGTAAAATTTGTTCATCGGCCGTGGGAATATGCGTGTGCGTGCCGTACATCAAGGAAACTCTGCCGTCCAAATAAAAACCCATCGCTTTTTTCTCGCTGGTTGCTTCGGCGTGAAAATCGCAAATAACTATGTTTGTTTGTTTCTTAATTTCGGCTAATATGGCATCGGCGCATCTAAAAGGACAATCGACGATTTGCCGAAAGAATACTCTTCCCAGCAAATTTAAGATCGCGATCTTGCTTTTTTTGACTTTTATAATTTTCCAGCCAACGCCGATAACGCCGGGAGGATAATTAGCCGGACGGATAATCGGATAAGATTCTTTTTCAAATATCCGCTTCATTTCCTGTTCTCTGTCAAACGCGTGATCTCCCAGCGTGACAAAATCAACGCCATTGGATAATAATTCATTCAAAGTTTTTTCCGTTGTTCCTTCGTTGTGGGCCAAATTTTCTCCATTGCCGATAATTAAATCGGGTGAATATTCTTTGCGGATTTTCGGAACTATGATTTTCAAAGCTCTCCGTCCGGGTCGGCCGATAATATCGCCAAAAGCGACTATTTTAATTATATTTTTCATAATAATATCTTAAATTAAGCCTATCAGCGTATCGCAAAACTAAGCTTAAGGATATCTTTTATCGAATATCTCGCATTTTTGTGCGAGATATTCTTTTATTTGAGAGCTTTTTATCTGGCGAACTCGATTGTTTTCGTTTCTCTTGTTACGGTTACCTTGATCTCTCCGGGATAATCCAGCCTTTCTTCGATTTTATCGGCAATCACGCGAGCAAGCTTGATCGCGCCAAGATCGTCTATTTTTTCAGGACGGACGAAAACTCTTATTTCCCTGCCGGCTTGAATCGCGTAGCTTTTTTCCACTTCGGGAATTTCGTTGGCAATCGCTTCCAAATCGCCCAATCGCTTCAAATATCTGTCAAGAGTGTCTTTTCTCGCGCCGGGCCTCGAGGCGGAAATCGCATCGGCGACATAGACGATTATCGATTCGACCGATTCGAAAGGATAATCTTTATGGTGAGATTGCATCGTTTTTATCACTTCTTCGGAAACATTGAATTTTTTCAAAATAGTTTTTCCCAATTCAACATGCGATCCCTCTATTTCGTGATCAATCGCTTTTCCAATATCGTGCAATAATCCCGCTTTTTTAGCCAAAACAACATTGGCTCCTATTTCTCCGGCGATAGCGGCTGAAAGATGCGCTACTTCGATGGAATGCAATAAGGCATTTTGCCCATAACTCGTGCGGAATTTCAAACGACCTAAAATTTGCACCAATTTCGGATCCAACCCCGCTACTCCGGTATCATAGATAGTCGCCTCCCCCGCTTCTTTTATTTTTAGCATTATTTCTGACTTCGCGTTCAATACGGAATTTTCAATATTGGTGGGATTGATCCTTCCGTCGCTTATCAGTTTTTCAATCGCCAGTTTGGCTATTTGCTGGCGGATCAGATTGAACGATGTGATAGTAATCGCTTCCGGCGTATCATCAATAATAATTTCTACGCCGGTTAATTTTTCTATTGCCCTTATGTTTCGCCCTTCGCGCCCGATTATCCGGCCTTTCATTTCATCGTTAGGTATGGAAACCGAGCACACGGTGCCTTCGACCACATGCGAAATTGATATTCGCTGCATAGCGGTCGAAATCATATTCAAGGTTTTTTTATTCAATTCTTCCTGCCCTTCCTTTTCCAAACGTTTGATATGATCGGCTAAAATTTGCGCTTCTTCTTTTTCCGCTTTTCTCAGCAAAGCGATTTTTGCTTCTTCCACTGACAGCCCGGCGATTCTTTCAAGCGTTTTCATCTGGTCGTCCTTGATTTTTTCAATGCTTTCTTTGATGTTTTTCAATTCGCGGACTTTTTCAAAGATCTTATTTTTTTCTTTTTCGTTTTCGGCCGTTTTTTTCTCAAGTATGGATTCTTTTTGTTCGAGCCGATCAATTTGCCTTAAAATCTGCGTTCTTGATAATTGTTCGTTCTTTTTCTCTTCCTCGACTATTTTTTCCGCTTTATTTTTTGCTTCGGCAAGGATCGCTTGCGCCTCACGCTCGGCATCCTTGAACATTTTCGCGACCTTGCTTTCCGCGCTGCTTGCCTGTTTTCTGGCAATAAACTGGCGCAAAATATAGCCCAATCCTATTCCCAAAACTATTAACACAAACAATATTGGTGATGATTCCATATTTTATTAAACTCCTTCTTTCTCGTTGATTTATTCTGAAAGTAGCCATTTTTTTAGTTTTTTTTCAAATTTAATAATAATTTGCTTAATTTTTCTTTTATTTCGCCGACTATTGCCGTTGTCAGAAAACCAACTCATGCTTTCGCATGTCTTAGTAATTAATTAGCGCCTAATTCGAATTTTTACGATATTCGCATTTTCTATAGTATAATACTTTTGATATAAATTGTCAAAAAATTATCCAATAATCGCTTTTTATCCAAAAAAAATTGGGCGCGCTTTAGCCCAATTTTGATTAAAAATTTTAGCTATTCCTTACTTTTTTTTCGACCGATAACCGAAATACAGCAAACCCAGCAGCATAGTCGTCGGAGACGCGTGAGAAATCGTGCGATAATAATAAGTCATGCCAGAGGAAAGGCCGGTAATAATTAGGGTCTGCTGATTTTCTCCGAATCTAAACCCCCTGTAATTTAGAAATTTTTGCTCTGAAAATTATTAATGATAATTTTTAAGGAAGAAATGTCTAAACTTGATTGATTTTTCATATTTTTCGCGCTTTAAAAACCAGCCCTATTTTTCTAGAAAGCGTACCTGAGATTGAATCCGATCGCCGCTTTGCAAATTTTCGTTATGTCTCCGTAATCGGTTTTCGCTCTTAATCCTTTGATGAACACCGTTTTAATAAGTCCGTAAACCCCTTCTTGTTTGTTTCTTGCCGATCAGTTTAGTGTCGGTGGGAAAAATGAGAGTATCTCTGCTAATCTAAGCCATTTATATGGTGTTTGTGTCAGCAGAGCCTATTTATATTACCGTGAATTACGAAATAGTCTCTTTCTGTCATTGCGAGCGACTGAAAAGAGCGAAGCAATCTCAAATCTCGGCTATAGATTGCTTCGTCGCTTCGGCTCCTCGCAATGACAAATAAGCAATTTGCGATTCCAAACGAGGCTACTTTACCGCCGCTCCCGCGTCAACCAAACCGGAACCATAAAGAATATCTTTGCCCTCCGCTCCCAAATCTTCCGCGGTTTGCTCTAGTCTTTTTTGCACTTCAGCCGGACTGCAACCCAAGATGCCGTCTAATAAATACTGGCATTTATCTGGAACTGATAAAACCAAAGCCGCAACGCCGGCGACATGAGGAGAAGCCATAGAAGTTCCGCTCAAAGTCGCATAAGTTGAACCTTTGTAAGTTGAATAAATGGAAACTCCGGGCGCCGCTAAATCAACTTCCGGACCTCGGGAAGACCATGAAGCAATAGTATCGCTCGCGTCAGTGGCTGAAACGGCAATCACCTCAGAATATGCGGCAGGATAAAGGACAGCGCCGCCGGAATTGCCGGCCGCCGCCACTTGAACAATTCCTGCCGCATAAACTCTCTTTACCGCAGTTTCAAAAGAAGCATTATAAACAGAAGTTCCCAAGCTCATATTGACCACTTGCATTTTTTTGGCGATCGCCCAATCAAGGCCTTCAATAATATCAGAAAGATAACCAGAACCAGCCGCATTCAAAGCTTTAACAGCGTATAAATCGATTTTCGGCCCCACGCCAACCACGCCAATAGTGTTGTCAATTGCTCCGATAATTCCGGCTACATGGGTGCCGTGACCATTGTCGTCTGTATAACTTCTTCTTGAATTTATAGTATTGACTCCTCCTTTTATATTGGCTTTTAAATCAGGATGAAGAATATCAATGCCCGTGTCAATTACCGCGACTTTAATCGGATCGCCGGTGGTCGTGTCCCAAACTTTTTCCGCATCAATTCTATCCACTCCCCAAGGCAAAGATTGAGATAATAGCGCCACTTCTCTGATTCTGCTTGCGCTGAACGGCCTGTCCAAAGCTTCAACCACCACATCGTCATCAATTCTTAAAACCCCTTCCATTTTAGCCAAGGATTTTTCCGCTTTTGGCGACAAGAGAACCGCTTTGCCGTTGATTAATTTTAAATCCTTGATTTTTGCTCCGCCTGAATTATCAATCAGAGCGTCTTTTTCCAATTCGCTTAAAATTCCTTGCTTAAAAACCACGATTTTTCTTTGCGGGGATTCACTATTGCTATTAGAGTTGTATTGCGAAGCGAGAATCGGCGAAATTAAGCCCAATGTTGCGATTATCGCCGCGCCGCCGGCGATAAAAACTTTGATTTTGTTTTTCATAGTTTTATTTTAAAATGTAGAATGTAGTATTTTTCCACTCTCTATTTTCCACTCTCTATTTTTTAATTATTTAAATTATTTCAAATTAATGAATTCGGGAATTAAAAAAACTCCCTCGATTTATGAAAAAATATAAAAAATCTTCTCAGAAATCGAGGAAGCTGTTTTTGCATAAAACTTGTTCCAGCAATTGATCGCGTTTTCTTTTAACATGAACTCGCTCTTGCCAGCTCCTCCCCTAACAAGCAAGATAAATTACCCCCGGTTAAATCCCGCGCCGCGGGAATCCCGAGTACTCGGGATTATTTAACGGGGCAAGCTTAAAATAAAACTTCTTCTATTTTATACTTATATAAAAATTCTGTCAAGAAAAAAAATATTTTATATTATTTTCCAGCGCTTAACGCAAAAGTATTTGTCAGATAATTTAATTCCAATTTTTATCTTTGGCGATTCTTTCGGATTAATAATTCCATCCATAAGATATTCCTTTCCTGGTATAACTGCCCATTTTAAAAACTCCCTGATAGCCAACCTTTATAGTATGCAATAATCTATCCGGATATTTTTTTCGGCCCTTCTCTAGCGCCTCCAATATCGTATCGCCTAAAAAATAATCCCCTGAAACTACTTCAGTGGCAACAAATTTTCCGTTTTCTTTTGGTTCTAAGACAGATTTTAATTTATTCTTATAAATTTCTTCCCCTTTTTGAGAGACTTGTTCGGGATTCAATATTAGATTGTTGTTATTGTCCGACATATTAATTATTCTATATTAATTATTCTATCTTGATTTTATCACTAAAGCAAATTTCGCGCAACTTTCTCTAGTCTTGTACGTCTATTCCTAAAATGTCAATATTTACAAAGTAATAATAGATTAATCACGGAATAATGTCAAAAAGTTATCCCCCATGTTAAATAAAATTCTTGGTTTAATTTAACACGGTAAACCATGTTAAATAAAATTCTTGGTTTAATTTAACACGGTAAACCATGTTAAATTAAATTCTTTTGATTTTGAGCATATCGAACGAATCAGCTAATTTTATTTTAAGCCTTGAAAATGAATTCTTTATGAAGAATAAAAAAAGAGGGTAAAAACATCTTTGTTTCAACCCTTCTTTAACATGGCCTCAGAATCCTTTTCGCTTTTTGCATATCTTCTCTGCATCCTGAGCATTTATACAAAAAGTACAAAAACCCTGTTTTGCCATCTTCCACCGTTTTCCAATGTTGATATTCCGTTCCGCAATCGGAACATGTACCAACCTTTGGAACAACCTGTTTGCAACGCTCGCATTCGTCGCATTTAACCTTTATTTGCTCTCCTTCTTTATTCTCAAACAAAAGTGTTTGAGAACGATTTTGTTTTACGATACTTTCAGTGTTTCCACTATTTTTATTCTCCATAATGATCACCTTGAAAAATATTATAATTCAAAAAAATAGATTGGTCAATAGCTCGATCAAGAAACGCAAAAAGAAAATTTTAAATTAAATATCGCGCAAAAAAAATTGCCAAAAATTAATTTTAATGTTAAGATGAGGAAGTTATAAAGTCGGAAGACGAGGAAGTTATAAAGTTATAAAGTTATAAAGTTATAAAGTTATAAAGTCGGAAGACGAGGAAGTTATAAAGTTATGGTAATTGAGAAATTTGAGGATATTATTGCTTGGCAAAAGGCTAGAGATTTAACAATTGCTATTTATATTCAATTTAAAAATTGTAGGGATTTTAGTTTTAGAGATCAGATACAAAGGGCTGCTGTTTCGATAATGAATAATATCGCTGAAGGATTTGAGCGTAGAACTAATAAGGAATTTATAAATTTTTTATATATTGCAAAGGGTTCAAGCGGCGAAGTTCGATCTATGCTTCATTTGGCCATTAAGTTTAGATATATAACAAAGGAGCAGTTTGAGATGGATTACAAGCTGTCTGTTGAAATTTCCAAAATAATTTCCGGTTTTATCAAAACTTTATAACTTGATAACTTTATAACTTGATAACTAACTCCTATGTATAAACCTGTCGTACTTCTTATCCTCGATGGCTGGGGAATAAATTTTAATTCTCAAGGCAACGCGATCGCGCAAGCCAATACGCCGACCATCGACTCGCTGTGGCGGCATTACCCGGCTTTGGCTCTGCAAGCTTCAAGCATCGCGGTGGGCTTGCCATGGGGAGAAATGGGAAATTCCGAAGTCGGGCACACTATTTTGGGAGCGGGGCGGATTGTTTATCAAAGCCTCCCCAGAATCACATTATCCATTCAAAATGGCAGTTTTTTCACGAATCCGGCATTTTTGAACGCGATAAGCCGCGCCCGAAACCATCAATCGGCAATTCATTTGTTCGGCTTGCTCTCGAATGGCGGCGTTCATAGCCATATCGAGCATTTAAACGCGCTAGTCGAACTTTTAAAAAATGAAAATTTTTCAGATGTATTCTTGCATATTTTTACCGATGGCCGCGATACTATGCCTGATTCCGGAATAAAATTTATCAACAACCTTGAACAAATTTTGAAAGATTTGAATGTCGGCAAGATTGCCAGCGTTAGCGGAAGATATTGGGCAATGGACAGGAACAATAGCTGGGATAGAACTCAAAAAGCTTATGAATGCATAATCGGCAACGGGGAAAACTTCTCTTCCAGCGCCTTTCAAGCACTGGCGGATAATTACGAAAAAGGCATTACCGATGAATTCATTCCGCCGACTTTTATTGAAAATAAAAATGCCAAGGGCGAAAGAATCGGAATGGTTAAAGACAATGACGCGGTTATATTTTTTAATTTTCGGGAAGACCGAGCCCGCCAGCTTACGAAAGCTTTTACGGCGCCGAATTTTGACGGATTCAAAAGAAGCAAGGATATCGCCAATCTCTATTTTGTTACAATGACCGAATACGAAAAAGATATCGCATCCGAGGTCGCTTTCCAGCCCGAGCGCATTGTTTGGCCGCTGGCGCGCGTCCTCAGCGAAAAAGGACTTAAACAGCTTCATATCGCGGAAACGGAAAAATACGCCCATGTTACATATTTTTTCAATGGAGGCAACGAAATTTCTTATCCGGGTGAAACCCGCAGGCTGATTCCATCGCTTTCAATATCTAATTTCGCCAAACGTCCGGAAATGTCGGTTGATGAGATTTCCAACAAAATTGTAACGGAAATCTCTCGAGGAATCTATGACTTCATAATCGGCAATTTTGCCAATGCCGATATGGTCGGACATACAGGAGACCTGGGAGCAACGATTAAAGCGGTTGAAGCCGTGGATAAAAACTTGGCAAAAGTTGTCAATGCCGCTTTGACTTATAATGCCGCTCTTTTAATTACGGCTGATCACGGAAATGCCGAAGAAAAAATCAATCCGCTCACCGGAGAAACCCTTACCGAGCACACCTCGAATCCCGTTCCGCTGTGGTTTGTAACGCCAAAAAATAAAATAAATAAAAATCAGACGGAGATTATGAACGAGCAAGGCACAGTCAAAGGGCTTTTGGCGGATGTCGCGCCGACTATTCTTGATTTAATGGAAATTAAAAAACCGGAAGAAATGACCGGCCGAAGCCTGCTGCCGCTTTTGGAAGAAAACATCCAGGAATAAAAATAAATTTATATAAAAAAAAAGCATCTGTCCTCAAAAAATTTGGATTAGATGCTTTTATATTTTATGTTTTACTTTTTGTAAGCTACTCGCCGGGCGGCGGCAAAATTATGCCTTCTTTGTTGAAAATGCCCGGAACGATAACGACCTTGCGCGGGCCTTTTTCAACTAAGCCGACATTGATTAGCTCGTATCCTTGTTCTTCTCCGATATCAATTGCTCGGCTTACCTCGCTTGCTGGCGCATAGGCATAATAGCCTCCATTCATATTGAATGTCGTTAAGCGATCACGCAACGATACTCCCAATTCTTCCATGAATTGGAAAAGAGGATGAATTTCATCTTCCGCCCACCAATCATGGATATGATAGGAGTATTGCCTGCTGTCAAAAGCGATTTTTGCCAAACCGCCGCCGGTGCCCGGTAAAAGCGCGTGGATATTTACTTCGTTTTCCAGCCATGCTTCAACCAAAGCAACATACGAGCGGGTTGGTATAAGCGCTTCTTCGCCTAGTGTATTGCCGTTTGATATTTTGGTAAGGAATTTTTCAGGCAGAGCCATAGCTTTTTTGATTATGAGGGAAGCCCCATTGGCATGGAATCCTGAAGATTTCACCGCTACGATATGATCGCCCGATTGAAGCTCGCGTCCGGTAATAATACGGCTCGAAGGAGCAGCGATGCCGGTAACGCATCCGCTTAAGGATGGAGCGCTTTTAACTGGCGGTTCAGCTTTAATTAAGTAGCGCAACGCTGGCGACTCTCCTGCGGGAAGAGCCATACCGACCATTTCGCACACCTTAAAAAAGCTTTCTGCCAAATCCTTGCTTCTTTTTTCATCTGCAAACCATTCGCTATCGCCGGCAGCAACTTCATCTGTATATATGACCGGCAAAATACCTTGCGCTATAAGATCGTTTACCGCCATTAAGCCGCTATCGATTCCGATACCTTCGTAATAGGTTCTGCCTGTTCCGTCAAATTGATACATCCATTCGGCAATCCAATTTTTATTGCCAAGTCCTTCGGTTGTTTTACCCCATATGTGAGGCAGGTTGCCTTCATACCAATAGACTGCTCCATGAGCATGCAATATTTCCTCATCGATAAAAACACCGCGAGGATTAGGAAAAGCCAATGTGCGTTTTCCAACTTCTATCATTGCCTGCTTAAATGGTTCTATTTTTTGGTAATCTACTCCGGCTTTTGCGTATTCGCTTTTATTTTTTATTTCGGTCAATTTACATTCCTCCAATTGTTGTTTTCTATATTGTAAGGAGCAATTTCTCCTTGCTCTAAAGGTTACAATAATTTTCATTAAAAAGCAAGAACGCAAAAACAAGAGTACAAACTTGGAGATCCGTTTTTAAGTTATTTCAAGCTCCCAATTTTAATTATCAATAATTTCTGCTCCAGCTTATTTTATTGATAAAATTGCATTACTATCATACTCTAGAGTATGATAGTATAATCTAATTTAAAATTAAATCGATTTCAGTATGATGGCCTGGTACTGATTAAATTAGTTTTGACTAGCGATTTAGATATTTTATGTTTAATATAAGCCACACCAACTAGACAATATTAACTTATCAAAGCGCTAGTCTATCATGCTGAAATAAAAACGATTGCTTGGATGTTTTTCTGCGATTATAAAAATCCCCCGCGAAAGATTTTTTAATATCTCGCGAGGGATAAGGTTTTTGAATATATTTTTATATTGCTCTTTTTTTTCTTTTACCTCCTGTTTTTTATACACCATTCGTATCCGTTCTGAAACATTTGAAGCCATGGGCTGGCTTCCAGATTTTTCCATTTTTCGGGAAGCCATGGATATTGCCGCAATAGAAAAGTTCTCTCGGGATGCATCATTGTTGCCAAATGTCTTCCGTCCGGCGAACAAATTGCGGTTATTCCATTAGGGCTTCCATTCGGATTGAACGGATAAGTTTTGGTCGAATTGCCATCCATATCAACGAATTGCATGGCTATCAATCCCAATCTGGACATTGTTTCCATTATTTCCTGATCCGGAGCATGGAATCTTCCTTGTCCGTGCGCTGACCACGCACCAAGAATTGATCCTTCCATACCTTTCAGCATTATTGCCGGGCTCGAATTGATTCTCACGGCCGGGAATCGCGACTCAAAGCGACCTGAAGTATTTTCAATAAATCTTGGCCGTTTCTCGTCCGATATTCCTTGCCAAGGAACCCATCCTATCAGCGGCATCAGCTGGCAGCCATTGCAAACCCCAAGCGAGAAAGTATCCGAGCGCTTATAGAACCGATCGAACATTTCTGAAAGTATAGGGTTTAGCCGAATAACTCCGGCCCATCCTTTTGCCGCATCAAGCACATCACCGAAAGTAAATCCGCCGACAAACACTGCGCCTACGAAATCGATAAGGTTTGCTGCGCTTGAAATGAGATCAGTCATGGTCACATCCCAAGGCTCAAATCCTGCCATTTGCAGGGCAGCCGCCATTTCTCTGTCGCCATTGCTTCCTTGTTCGCGAATAACCGCCACCTTTGGCTTATGCTGCGCATTCAGAATTTTCATTGGTGTTTTTTTAGGCGTAAATGTCAGCTTGTACGGAGGCGGTTTTATTAATTCTGCCATTGCTGACGACTCTTCTTCGACGCAGGCCGGGTTTGTTTGCAGCATTTCTATGGCCGTGCTGGTCGCTTCCCAGATTTTACGGAGTTTTGTCATCGGCTCATTCAATACTTTTACATTGTTATACTTTACTCTTATTAAATTGTCTCGGTTTTTTTCCACTATGCCGATTTTTTTAACCGGTATATTTTGGCTTTTGAGTAAATGTATAGCTTCTGCCGATTTTCTGCATTCTATAACAAGTCCAGGTTCTTCGCTGAAAAATTGCTCCAACACTTTGTCTTCGCCTTTCATCGATATGCACATTCCGGAATTTCCCGAAAATCCCATTTCAAGCAGTGTGGTTATCAAGCCGCCGTCGCTTCGATCGTGGATTGAGAGAATTAATCCTTTTGCAACCAATAATTGAATTGCCTTGAATGCGCGTTTCAGTAAATTTACATCTTCAACATCGGGACATTCATTGCCGATTTGTTTAAAAACTTGCGCCAAAGCTGAACCGCCAAGACGATTTTTGCCTTTCGCTAAATCTATAAACAATATGGCGTTTCCCGAACCTTTGAAGTCTGGAGTAACTCTTAATATTCCATCTGACATTGGAGCGAATGCGCTGACAACTAATTGCGCCGGCCCTTTAACAATTTGTTCAGTGCCTGTAGGATTTTTAGCTTTTGCCGCCATGGAAAGACTGTCTTTGCCGCCGATAGCTGCAATTCCCAGTTTCATTGATATGTCCCGCAAGGCGCAAGCCGCTTCATAAAGCCAGACGCCTTCGCCCGGAAGTTTTGCCGCCAGCATCCAGTTTGCCAAATACTTAACATCTTCAAGTTTGGTTATTTTCGCGCCAGCCATATTAAGCAATGCTTCCGCTATCGCCAGACGCGCCATTGCTCCGGGAGAAATCAAACCCTTGATCGGCTGCTCCCCAATGCTTAATGCCACACCAGCGTCGCTGAAGAGACTTTGCGCCATGATCGCGCAATCAGCCGCAGGCAATTGATTCGGTCCTACGCATTGCTGCTGAACAATAAGTCCCGTAACGCTGCGATCCGCTTTTCTCACCAGATATCCCTTTGAACCAACCGATGGCAAGCGAAGAATTAAATTCAAAGCTCCCATCATAGTTAGGTTTTCCGGAAATTTTAACGGCTCTAAATTACGGGTGGCTCGTTCAAGTTCAAATGTTTTTTGCGGAATTTCTCCCAATACTTTTTCTAAAGGCAAATCAACCGGCGTTGACTTATCGTTTTCATCATACAAAACTACCCTGCCATCGCCGGTTATTTCTCCGATCACGGCATAAGGTATTTTTTCGCGTTTGCAGATTTCATTGATCAAAGACAATTTGTCCGGCCAAATTAATAAGCCGTATCGCTCTTGCGATTCATTGCCCCAAATCTCCAGCGCGGATAAACTTTTATCTCCGGACGGAATTGCTCGCAGATTAATTTTTGCTCCGACAGGATCAATAAGTTCCGGTATGGCATTACAATCGCCGCCGGCTCCAAAATCCTGTGTTAAGACAATCGGGTTTTCTCCACCCATTTCGACGCAAGCCTGATATAATCTGTTTGTGCGCTGTTGCATTTCCGCATCGCCGCGCTGTACAGCATTGAAATCAAGATTTGCATCATTTTGTCCTTGGAGCATAGAACTGGCAGCAGCGCCGCCTAAACCAATGCGATATCCCGGACCGCCGATTTGCACTACCAGCATGCCTTTTTCCGGAAAACCTTTTTTTATCTGTCTGGCATCTATTTGACCGGCTCCAACCGTAAACATTACAGGTTTGAACCATGCCCAATAATCATCGGACAAATTCATTCCAAATGTCCTGACAAATCCATAAGGAAGCGGTTCGCCAATACAATTTTGATATGCGCTGGCTCCGTTGCTCGCCTCAATTAAAATTTTTAAAGGCGAAGCAAGATTTTCAGGATTGACCCAGTTGTCTTGTTCCCAAGGAAGATTATATCCTGAAATATGGAGATTGCCGGTGCAGTAGCCTGCCCCGCCAACACCCATCAAGCCGCCGCAACCAGCGCCGACTCTGACATCGCGTTCTCTGCCTCCTGAACCGGTTTCTGCTCCGCGATAAGGCTCAACTCCGCTGGGATAATTATGCGTTTCCGCAGTCAATGCAAGATGATATACTTGCATAAACAATGAAAACGATCCCGTTCTCCCGGGATTTGTTGGCACAAAGTTTTTAACTTTATGGCCTCGTATTGCGGACCCGCTGAAAGCCAATACAGAATTTCCTTGCTTCTTTTTCCATGGCGCTTTGATAACATCCATTAAGCTTCCGATAATTGGTTTTTTGTCTATAACCAATTTTCCCCGGAAAAAATGGTGACGCGAATGTCCCGAATTTGCCTGTCCAAGCTGAAACAATTCCACATCTGTAGGATTACGTCCTAATTTTTCCACAAATAACGGATTATACATTTCTATATCTTGTTCATCCATAGACAGTCCGAGTTCTTTGTTGATAGCGCGAAGAGCATCTCTGCCTTGTCCGAGCATATCAATGACTCTTACTGGGGCTGGACTGAGATCTGACTCAAAGCTTTCTAATGGTTTAGTGTATCGTATTTGCGTCATTCGATCGCAAAATAGCAATAACACTATCTCTTCCTCGTCATCAGTCAATTTTTCCTGCAAGCCCAAGCGCAAAGATTGTTCCAGTCTTTTTACTTTTGCGAGTCTGGAAGACTGGCAAATTGAAACTGCTCTGGATGAAAACGCGGTTTCAAAATTCAAGCGCGGTCCGATTTCTATTACAGTTTCGCGCTGGACAAGGAATGATTTTTTGCCGAAATTTTCCGGTTCATAGGTTTCCCTAAGAAGCCATTTCAAGTCGATCATTTCTTTTTCGTCTAACGGTTCAGAAACTTCAACATAGATGCACCATTCGGTTTGCATTTCTGTCGCGTTAATATTTAGCTTTTCTTTCGCGCCTAATAGATTTTGCTCTATTTTTGATAGAGTTAAAGCGGGTTTTCTATAGAATTTCAGTATCACTTTCTTTACCTCCTGATTTTTTTATTTTGTCTAGAGAATATTTTAAGCAATCGCTTTGTTTATTTGTCAAACCAAAATCAGGATTGATTATAAACAAAATCGTTCGCTTCTAAATAGACTCTTAAAGAACAGACCAAATCATATTTTGAATTGGCATTGTTTTTATATTAGAATAAATAATATAAAAAAGCAATAGTCTTCATTTGGAAATAGCAGTTTTGAAAATATGGCGGAAATTATAAATATTTAAGTTAAAATGAGCTAACTGAATTTTCTTGCTATAGCATAAAAATTCAGTTGAACAGGTTGTTGTTTTAGTTATTTATCGAAATAAAAAAAGAAGGGAGAAATTTCCCTTCGTAAAATTATTGGCGAATTCATTTTTACTCATTGAGTTTTTTAAATTAAAACAGCCCCGCTGCGCGGAGGCCGTTTTTAAAACTTTATTTTCTACCCTTCGACTTCGTTCAGGGCAAACAACCTTTTCATTCCTACCCGCCCCTCGCCCCTCCCGAGAGGGGAATAATCGAACATTATTTTTTCTTTTTCGAAACAATAATTTTGTCGACGATTCCATAAGCTTTGGCTTCTTCGGCGGTCATGAAAAAATCTCGATCCGTGTCTTTCTCGATTTTCTCGATTTTTTGCCCGGTATGCTTGGCTAGAATCTGATTTATGCGATCTTTTACGTGAAGAATGTGGCGGGACGCGATAGCGATGTCAACCGCTTGGCCGCTTGCCCCTCCCATTACCTGATGAATCAGCACTTCAGAATTTGGCAAAACAAATCTCTTGCCTTTCGCGCCGCTTGCCAGCAATATCGCCGCGGCGCTGGCGGCAATACCGATGCAAATAGTGGAAACATTCGATTTCAGGTATTGAATCGTATCATAGATAGCCAAAGCCGCTGTTACGCTGCCTCCAGGGCTATTGATATACAAATGTATATCCCCTTCTCCTTGGCTATCCAAAAATAAAAGCTGGGCAATGACAGTGTTAGCCACGCTATCGTCAATCGGAAGTCCGAGAAAAATTATCCGATCTTTGAGCAAACGGGAATAAATATCATAAGCTCGCTCCCCTTGCGGAGTTTTATCGATTATCATGGGAATAAGCTGCATAGATGGAGTACTGATTTTCATAATTATTTTAGTTAGTAAATTAGTTTTTAATAGACTGACTGGTTTTTAAATAGTTAAAAATTCAAAGCGCAAAGTGTAAAATTGCAGTTAAAAGTTTAAAGTTTTTAAATTTTGTATTATCGTAAACTTTTAACTTTAAACTTAACTTTTAACTTTGAGCTTTAAACTGTTTGGT
This sequence comes from Patescibacteria group bacterium, assembly GCA_018896765.1. Taxonomy (GTDB): domain Bacteria; phylum Patescibacteriota; class Minisyncoccia; order JAHIHE01; family JAHIHE01; genus JAHILZ01. Next base: position 16,089 of record JAHILZ010000031.1, read on the forward strand.
TTTTCTCCCAGAACAATTTCTTCCAGCAAAACCAAAACTTTTTCCGTAATTAAAACATCATGCACGTTATTTTTTAATTTTTCCGCGTCGATTTCTTTTTCTGCCTCTTTGACATTTTTGTAATTAGCCAAAATTTTATTTGTCTGCTCGGTAATTTCTTCTTCAGGCGCTTTTAAATTTTCTTGCTTGACAATTTCGCGGGTAATTAGATAATTATTAATCCTGCCTTCGGCGGTTTGCCGCCAGCTTTCTTTGAGGCCGGCTTCGGTTTTAGCCAGCTGGCTCAGATATTCCTCGAATTTCATGCCATTTTGTTCGACATTGCGCTTGAATTCGGCAAGCATTCTTTTAACCTCGGAATCCACCAGAATATCCGGCAATTCTTTCGCGCCATAATTTTTGATCAAAAACTCGACTATTTTGGTTCTGAATTTTTCTTTTTCCACTTTTGTTTTTTCGACAATAATTCCTTCGGAAATGCTTTTTTCCAGTTCTTTGATTTCTTTAAAATGACCCAACGATTTGGCGAATTCGTCGTCAAATTTTGGAGTAATCACCTCTTGCGCCAAGTTCATTTTAACCTTAAAACTGACATTTTTTCCCGCTAATTGTTTTTGATAATAATCTTTGGGAAAAACAACATTGAATTCTTTTTCTTCTCCGGCTTTCATTCCTGTAATATTGTTTTCAAATTCCGGCAAAAAATTGCTTCGCCCGATTATCAAAGGGTGATGCTTGCTATCGCCTTTTTCAATTTTTACATTATCCAAACGAGTTTCAAAATCAATTTCGACTCTATCTCCTTTTTGAGCCGGACGCGCAACTGTAACAATCTTCGCGCGAGAATTCAGCAAATATTCTATGGATTCTTTTAATTCCTTTTCTTCCACTTTCGGCGTTTCAAGCTTTATTCCTTCGCTTGCCAATTTTTTCTTATAATCCTCGCTGAGCGCAATCGGAGGAATAACCGACAAAACAGCTTTATAGATTATATCATTTTCCGGAGCAAGCTTGATTATATCCACTTTTGGCTGGCCCGCGGGAATAAAATTATGTTTTTGAAGCGCTTGGCGATATGTATCGTTTACCGCGTGTTCGGCTATTTCTTCCATGATCGCCGCGGGGCCAAGATTTTTCTCGATTGTTTTCGCGTCAGCTTTGCCCGGCCTGAAACCGGGAATTTTTACGCGACCGGCCAGGCATTCTACCGCGTGATCGCGATAGTGTTTCCATTTTTCCGCCGGAATCGTTATCAATAGCTCGATTTGTGATTTTGGGAGTTTTTTAATATCTATTTTCATTATTTAATAGATATTGGATATTCGATATTGGATATTAATTTTCAATATCTAATATCTTAATATCCAATATCAAAACAAATTTTTTATATTCAGAGAATTTTTTTACAATTTTACCAATATTTAAAATTTATTCTTTTTTCGTCAATTCCCCCATCAGCGGCGGCACAACCTGCTTTTTGCGGGAAACAATGCCTTTGAGGAATATTTCATTATTTTCCGCCTTGGCGCCGAAAACTTTTTCTGCTAGAGTTTTTTCGGATTCGCCCGCAATATACATTATACCGTTTTCTTTTAAAATATCAACTACCAAAAAGAAAATAAAATCAAGCTTTTCGGCTGTTTTTTTCGCCTCAAGCGCCGCCATCAACTCGCTTTTCTTGCTGCTTATGCTTTCCGTATTGGTTGTTTCCCAGACGCCAATTCCGACCTTGAATTTTCCCATTTCAAAATTTTTATAATCTTTTGAAACAATATCGCCGGTGGCAATTCCTACCAAGCTGGATTTGGCAGCGAACTGCGCCTTAATAAATTTTTTAAGATCGAGCTTGGCGATTTTATTCAGCTCTTTAAGCGCTTTTTTGTCGTCCGCGGAAGTTGTCGGAGAAGTTAGGTTTAATGTATCGGAAATAATGCAAGCAATCATCAATGCGGCTGATATTTTATCGATTTTGATGTTTTTTTCTTTTAAAATCTTATAAATTACCGTGGCAGTTGAGCCAACCGGCTCAATTCGCGCCAAAATCGGATGCCCTGATTTAAGACCGCCGAGATTGTGGTGATCAATTATCGCCGCCAAATTCACATCGGTTAACCCGGGCAAAATTTGTCCGGGTTCCGTAGTATCAACCAAGACCACATTTTCATCGGTGATTTTTTCCATTATATCCGGTTTATTAATTTTCAAAAGACTTAAAAGATACTTTGTTTCGTTATTGATATCGCCCGCGACGCGCGGCTCGACATCAAAACCAAAAATCTTTTTCGCAAAACGAGAAATCAATATTGCCGATAGCGCCGAATCCGTATCCGGGTTTATGTGGCCAAGAGAAATAATTTTGCCCATGATAAATACATTTAATAATTAAATATTTTTTAGTTTTGGAATTTGACATTGAAAAACGCGAGATTGCTTCGTCATTGTTGCTCCTCGCAATGACAGAAACATCAATTGCTTAATTTATCGTTAAGGAATTTCAATATTTCCGCGCTTTTCCGCGTTAAGTCCGCGAAATTAGCGCCAGCAGGCCTAATTTATTCTTTTGCTTTCTTTTCTTTTTTTACTTTTTCTTTTTTCGCTTTAACTTTTTTAGCCGGCTTTTCTTTTTCGCCTTTTGCGGATACTTCATCGGCGGATTTTTTTGATTTTTCTTTTTTCGCTTTTTTCTCTTTTCCAGCGGATTTCTCCTCTTTATCACCTTTTTCTTTTTTGATCGCTTCCGCCGCTTCTTCTTTCGGCGCCTCCGGCTCAAGATCGCCGGCCATTACATCGATTCGGTAGCCGGTAAGTTTTGAAGCAAGACGGACATTTTGGCCATGTTTTCCAATCGCCAGCGATAATTGCTCGGGAATAACTTTTGCCGCGGCCGATTTGCTCTTCTCGTCGATTCGGACGGCTAAAACTTTTGCCGGGCTCAAAGCTTTGGCAATGAATTTTGCCATATCTTTGTCCCACTCGACGATATCGATTTTTTCTCCGCCAATCTCTTCCATAATCGCCTGCACTCTGGTTCCTTTTTGTCCGACGCAAGCGCCAATCGGATCAATATTGCGGTCATTCGAAACAACGGCAATTTTTGATCTATCGCCGGCTTCCCTGCTTATCGCTTTTATTTCTATGGATTTGTCGGCAATTTCAGGAACTTCAAGCGTGAATAAATTTTTTATTAATTCGGCGCGGGTCCGGGAAAGTATGATTTCCGGTCCTTTTGGAGTTTCGCTGACTTGGACGACATAGACTTTCAATCTTTGGCCGGTTCTGTAATTCTCGCGCGTAACTTGCTCGGACGGAGGAATAATGCCCACGGTTTTATTGATATCAATAAAAACAACTCTGCCTTTATAGGGCGGAAGTATTTCAACCCGCTGCACGGCTCCAATCAATACCTCTCCTTCGTGTTTTTTGAATTCATTGAAAATCACCGAACGTTCCACCTCTCGAATTCTTTGAATTATTACTTGCTTGGCGGTTTGCGAAGCAATTCTGCCGAAATCAGTTTTGGAGGGCATTTCACTTTCAATCTCGTCTTCCAGTTTGGCATCCGGCTTGACCAACAGCGCCTCGCTTAATTTTATGTGCTTGTCGGGATTATATCTTATTTTTACTTGCTCCTCGCCGGGCGTCGCGCCTGCCGCGATAATTTTTTCGTCTCTTACCGCTTCATTAATAATCGCTCTTTCCGATTCCGCTGGCGGCGGCGCCAAAGGCGCTCCGCCCGCAACGGCGGTTTCAGCTTCTTCTTCAATATCATCCGGCACCACTTGCTTAATTTGCGATACTTTAATATCGCCGGTTTCCGGGTTAAATTTAACGCGAATAATCTGACCTTTTTTGCCGTAGTCTTTTTTGTAGGCGGCGGCCAATGCCGCTTCAATTACTTTAAAAATTTCATCTTTTGAGATGCCTTTTTCCTCGGCAATCTGATTGATGGCCAAAGCGAATTGTTTTTGATCTAACATTGCAGAAAGAAAGTGGAAGGTGGTATGTGGAAGGTGGTAATTAAATCACTCGCTTTCCACTTTTTTGCCTTCTACTATCTTGTTTAATTTTTACTAATTTATTCTAATTCACTACTTTCTACCCTCGACTTTCTACTCTCTATCTAAAAATGAGCCCGATCTCTCGGGCTTCCGGATAATCAATACTGTCAATAAAGCATTTCATCGTATAGATATATTATAATGTAAGCAAAAATAAAGTCAAGGCAAAAAAATAAGGAAAAGATTAATTTGCGCATGCAAACCTTTCTTTTCCTAAAATTGAAATACATTATTTATTATTTAGTTTTTTTCTTTTTATTTCCGGCTTCCTTTTTAACGAAGAAATTTGCGTATAGTCATCATTGCGAATGATCGTTTCACCATTGGTTTTTTTCTGTTGATTGCGTATTTTTACGCACATGGACACTCCCATCCAGTGAAAGTTGCATTTTTCGCTGCATTGCAGCGAACCGCCCTTGCAGTATGGCAAATATCCATTATTTATTTTGCAGATAGTTACTATTATATCCGCAATTTCTTCCAGTGTCAGGGCTGTAGATATCGGATTTGGGGCCGTGAACGAACCGTTAAGGATCTGTTTTGCGCCCGCATGGTTATACCAGACTTTTTGCGCTGTTTCACGATTATCTCGTACGCTGCCTTCTGCTTCGACAAGCGCGTGATAAATATCGTCGGTATTTATCCTATGATTTATCTGTGTGTATATTCCGGTATTCCCGGAAGAATTTTGTATGATTATCACACTAAAACCCTCGTTTAAACCCGCTCGAAGCGCTTGTTTGTTATCTGTCCAGATGTACGTCAACGCTCTGTCGTTGTTCCCCCAAAAGATTTTTGGGGAATTCGCGAATAGTTTCCGTGCTTGTTCGAAGTCTAACTGATTTTGATATACCTCTTCCATTATCAACCGCACCAAATCCCTTGTTTCTTCACATGTTGCCATAAGAAGATCCGGGATATTGGAATACTTTCCCTCGCGTATGTTTTTAACATACTTTTCAAGTACCGGAGAAATGTTGGTTTTTCCTTTCGAAAATTCCTCAAATATTTCAAGGAAAAGCGCTACACTCGGCTTACCACTTGAACTCATAAAAGCAGAAAATGCCGCCTGCATATAGCTGTAAACAGCCACGCTGTCATTATTCGCCGTCAGAATTTTGCACATTTGCGAAAGATCGAAAGGTTGGGCTGTTGCGCGCGTGTCGCGGTCAATAACAAATTCTACGAATTTGTCTAATTTTTCGCTTCTTTTTTCCGCTGGAACAAGTTTATAAAACAAGCTTGTCGCGCATTCATTAGGAAAATCTTTTGCAGGATGATGGTCAAGCTGTCCATTTCCCATATCCACTAAAATAACTCCGTCTTTCATCCATTCTTGCGCGGTTTTGCCCTCAATTAATCCATTAGCTGCTGTTTTAAACAGTAGTTTTCCTGTTTCTATATTCAGGAAATCGGAAATAATTTTCGGGCCCAGCGCGTCTATGTCTGGTTTGGTATGCGTTGCCATACCCATCGCGGGATAAAATTTTCCCGCCGTTCGAACTCCCAGTATTCCACATTCAATTCCTACAGTTGCTTCATTTCCATTTCTTTCCATTTAATTCACCTCTGAATTTTTATCTTTATTCTTTCACTTATCCCCGTTTTTTAATTTTAATTATGTTCCGGGGATGGATTTTGAGCATTTAATAATTTCAAACGCGCAAAATCCATCCTCTGAATTATATTTTAATTTTTAAAGAACAACATTTAAAGGCATTTTTATCCCCATTCTTGTTTTTTCTTTTCAATATCAATATGTCATTATACGCCAAAATTTCCAAAATGTCAAGCCCGCGCGTATTTATCGCTTGAGTAAAGCAAAAAAATCGGCTTTTGGCCGAGTAAAAATTACTTTTCGCGCAAATTTTATAACCACTCAAAAAAACTTTTTTCGATTGTTTTAATCTCCGCGATAATGCCGGAGCCGGCTTTAACTTTGTCTTTTTCTTTAACCTTCAACTCTATATTATCATCAGGCAAGACTAAAATAACCTGGCTGCCTAATTTTATTAAGCCAAGATTATCTCCTTTCAAGACCTTTTGGCCCTCTTTTATAAAACAGACTATTTTTTTAGCGACAACCCCCGCCACCTGAATAACTTTAATATTGCCAATGGCGGTTCTCATTAAAATTTCATTATTTTCATTCTCCAAAGACGCGCGCATATTGTGAGCTTTGCGAACGGCATTAAAAAATTTTCCTTTGGAATATTTAATCGAAAGTATTTCTCCGTCAAGCGGAGCCTTTTGGCGGTGCATATTGTGTATATTCATCATTATCACGATAAGCCAGCCGCGCGGCGACACATCTTTGGTTTTAACCAAAACCTTGCCTAATTTATTTTCTCGTATCTCGAATTCGTTTTCGTGATCGTATTTTATTATTTTTATAATCCTTCCGTCTGCCGGAGACACGACATTATTGCCCAAAGGAATTTTTCTTTTTGGGTTTCGCAAAAACCAAAACCGATAAATTAAAAATAGAGAAAAAGCTGTAATAAAGGGGTATAATAAATACGACATAAAAATAAATAGTATTAAGTATTATGTATCAAGTATTAGGTATAAATCAAAAATTTAAATTATACTTAATACATAATACCTGATACTTAATACCGGCAAGCTATCTCAACCCAATATATTTAATCTTATCACTAATCTTCCCTTTTTGTAAATCCGCGTAAATTTTCCCAATATCTTCCAGCCCCACATCTCTGCCGCCTAAACCATAAATGCAACTTTGAAATTGAGGCGATTTTTTAGCGCCGGCGAATAATGCGCGAATTTCGTTTGAAAGAGCGCCACTGGCTCCGGGCGCCGCGGCTTTATCCAGAATAGCCACTCGTTTTATTTTGGCCAAAGATTTCTTGATCGCTTCTCCCGGGAATGGCCGAAAAAGGCGAATTTTTAATAATCCGGCCTTAATTCCCTTTTTTCTCAATTCATCTATTACGCTTTTAGCGGTTCCTGCGGTTGAACCCATTAACACAATTGCGATGCTGGCGTCCTTAAGCCGGTATTCTTCAATGCAAGAATATTTTCTACCGCTGATTTTTGCGTATTCGCTGTCAATCGCGCGTAAAACTTTTAAAGCATTCCCAATTCCTTCAATTTGCTGGCGTTTGTGCTCAAAATAATAATCAAACAGATCCAGCCCGCCATAAGTTACCGGATGATCAATATCAAGCAAGGGATATAAAGGTTTCCACTCGCCAATGAATTTTTTTACGATTTCATCATCGAGTTTTAAAACATTTTGCACGGCATGGCTGGTTATAAAACCATCCTGCATTACCATTGCCGGTGTTAATACTTTTGGATGCTCCGCCAGTCTCAAAGAAATCAGCATATTATCGTAAACTTCTTGGGCATTTTCGGAAAATATTTGGATCCAGCCGGAATCGCGAAGCATCATGGCATCGGATTGATCTCCATGAATATTCAATGGAGCGGAAAGCGATCGATTGGCAACCGCCATAATTATCGGCAAACGCATTCCGGAGGCAATATAACAGACTTCCGCCATATAAGCCAGTCCTTGGCTTGACGTGGCAGTCATAGCTCGCGCGCCGGCGGCTGAAGCGCCGACAACGGCGCTCATCGCCGAATGTTCCGATTCAGCGTTTATTATTGAAGTGGTAACTTTGCCGTTAGCCGCCATTTTGGCGAATGATTCAATAATCGGAGTTTGCGGCGTGATCGGATACATAGCCACGACATCCGGATTTATTTGCCGCATAGCTTGAGCCGCCGCTTCTCCGCCGGATAATGCGTGATATTTTGTTTTTCTAGTGGAAGACATAGGAATTATATTTAATGTATTTTTTTAAATTCAGCTTAATCAAATTATAATGATATTTTTTATATCAATGTTTTTGTATTAAGTATCAGGTATTATGTATTAAGTATAAACGGAAAATACAATAATGTTATACCTAATACTTGATACATAATACTTAATACTTGTCCTATTCTTTCGCCATCTCAATCGCTTTTACCGGGCATTCTTCGGCGCAAATTCCGCATCCTTTGCAAAAATCATAATTCGTACAATCAAGCACTGCCTCTGTTTTTACTTTTATCGCGACTTTTTCCGCCTCGCTTAAATCCGCTAAATTTTTTACGCTTATTGCCGCGTCAGGGCAAAAAATAACGCACCGCATGCAATTAATGCATTTTGTTTTATCGGTTACAGGTTTTTTGGTTCGCCAAGCGCCGGTCTTGAATTTTTTAGCGCTACCTGGCTCGGTAATTACGCCGCCAATGGGAATCTCTCGCCAAGATTTTAGTTTCATAAGCTTAATATTAACAGTAAGTATAAATTATTTTGTTAAACATGTTTTTTAAATCCGAAATTCTAAGCACGAAATCCGAAACAAATTCAAAATTCAAATTTTTTAAATTCAAAACTTTATAATCTTTGCATTGTTTTGAATTTTGTGTTTTGATAATTCGAATTTGTTTCGGATTTCGATATTCGAATTTCGGATTTATATTTTTAAACCGCCTCATATCCCCTTCGAAACGCTAGTATATTTTTTTCCGCCACTTCTTTCCCTTTTTTTCTGGCAAAAATTTCTTCCAGTTCTTCTTCCAACGCTTCTTTTGAAACAATAGGATTGATTTTATTTAGGGCGCCCATCAGCACAATGCCCGAGAAATCCTTGCCCAAAACTTCCACGGCGATTTTGGTGGCGTTGATCGGATAAATTTTCTGGCTTTTGGAGGTCTTGAGCTTCGGCTTAATTTCATCAAGAGTTTTGTCGGTGTTTATAATCAATGTTCCGTTTTTCTTTAATCCGCCGGTAATATCCACCATTCCAAGCAAAGAAGGATCTGCTAAAATGACCATATCCGGAGTTTTAATATTGCTATGCACCCTAATCGGTTCGGAGGAAATCCTTATAAATACCTGCATCGGCGCGCCGCTTCTCTCGGGGCCGTATTCTGAAAAAGCTTCCACGAATTTCCCGTCTTCAATTCCCGCCTCGGCTAAAATTTGGCCTATTGTTTTGGCGCCTTGTCCGCCGCGAGAATGAATTCGAATTTCAAAAAGATTTTCCATAAATACAATGTTTAGTTTTTTATTTTTACAACAAAAAAATAAAGAATTGATAAATTTGACATTTGGTCATTTGACATTGATTTGTCATTTGAAATTTGACATTTGTCATTAATAACAAATTTTTTCGCTTTACTCAAAATTACAGAAAACACAAGGCAATAAGAAAATATCAATGAATATTTAACGCCTTATCCCCCTCCCCATAAATCTCTTTTCCTTCCGGATTCTTAAACATTTTTCCGTGCCCCGGAATCAAATAGTCGGCAATCAAGAGAATTTTTTTGCGGCTGGCGGCCAAGTTTTCAGGACTTTCGACCTGAACCAGCTTATTGTCGCCGCCTCGCCAGAACAAATCGCCAACTACAGCTATTATACCAAATTCCGTATTACTTGCAATTATTGAAATATCTTCCAAGGCGTGGCCGGGAGTTTTGGCAATCCGTACATTTTTGGTAATTTGCCGTTCCGCTTTATCTAATAAAAATTTATCGCCTCTAAATTCGCCCAAGCTGTCAACAAAAAGCGCTTTGGGAAATAAAAAATTATTCCCGATATGATCGGCATGAGGATGCGTGAGAATCACGATATTAATATCTTTCGGCTTAAGTTTTTCTTTTTTTAACGCCGCGATTATTTTTTTATCCTCGCCCGGCGAGCCCGTATCCGCTAAAATATTTTTCTTGCCATCGCAAATCAAAACAACATTACTGCCGGTCTGGCAGCGATTTTTTCCAATCCATTTGAAATAGCCGGGTTTTATGATTTTGACTTCGGGATTCATAATATACCAAATTATTCTATATGGCTAAAGTAAATTTATAAGCAATGATTTTTAGAATTTCTAATTTTTAATTGACCTAATTTTTAATCAATGTCCAATTATAAAATTTATTAAAAATTCTAAGCACGAAATCCTAAATTCTAAACAAATCACAAATCCAAAATTCCAAATTCAAAACCGTTTTGAATTTATGATTTAAAATTTTGAATTTGTTTAAGATTTAGATATTAGGATTTAGAGTTTTAAGGAGTTTGGGATTTGATTAGAAATTTGACATTTGTCATTTGAAATTTGACATTCTCGCCTAGCTCACCAGCGCGCTTGTGTCTCCTTCCGGCAAACCCAGCTCTCTCGCTTTCAGCAC
>JAHILZ010000032.1 GCA_018896765.1 Patescibacteria group bacterium
TGAATTGACTGAAAAAGAAAAAGAAAAATATACCGAAGAGCTTTCGGCGGTTTTGGGTTTTATCGAGCGGCTGTCAGAGGTGAATACCGATAATATTATTCCAACCAGCCAAGTTACCGGTTTGGTTAATATTGCGCGGGAAGATGAGGTTGAAAATTGCGATCCTGGAACACGCAAAAAAATATTAGAAGCCGCGCCAATGAGGGAGGGGAATTATATTAAGGTGAAAGCGGTTTTATAGGAAATTAAAAATTAAAAATGGGAAATCCTAAAATTTTGAATTTCCAATTTTGAATTTTGAGTGAATTTTGAATGTTTTAATGTTTAAAAATTAATAAATTAGAGTTTGATTCAAAATTCAGAATTCGAAATTAAAAATTGATAAAAATATTTTATCATTTTAATCTGTTATTATGCGATTAGCCGATTTAACAATAGAAGAGGCTCATAAAGGATTGGTTGAAAATAAATTCTCCGCTTTGGAATTGGCAATGGCTTGTTTGGCGCGGATTAAAAATGTCGATGATAATGTCCGGTCTTTTATTACGGTTACCGAAGAAAAAGCGCTGAACGGCGCGCGAGAAGCGGATAAAGAAATAAAGCAATTGCAGGAAGAAGGAGAGAATATTGATTATTTGACGGGAATTCCTGCGGCATTTAAAGATATTATTTTAGCAAAAGATGTTTTGTGTACGGCGGCTTCAAATATTTTGGCGAATTATATCGCTCCTTATGATGCGACAGTAGTTGAAAAAATAAAGAATAAAAAAGGAGTGATTATCGGCAAGACTAATTGCGACGCTTTCGCGCATGGAGCGTCTACGGAAAATTCCGATTTTGGTTCGACCCATAATCCATGGGATTTAGCCAGAACGCCTGGCGGGTCATCGGGAGGATCAGCGGCTGCCGTCGCTAGCGGCGAGGTTTTATATGCTTTAGGTACGGACACCGGCGGCTCAATAAGATGTCCGGCATCATTTTGCGGTGTTGTTGGTTTGAAACCCAGTTATGGCCGAATATCCCGGTATGGCTTGATTAGCATGACTTCATCCACCGATTGCCCGGGAATTATCACTAAGACAGTGAAAGACGCGGCGATAGTTTTGGAGCGTTTGGCGGGCCAGGACAAAAAAGACCTGACGACGCCGAATATCGCGGTGGCTGATTATGCGAAATACTTAGAAAGGGAAGACTTGAATGGTTTAAGGATCGGCGTGCCGGATGAATATTTTGCCGAAGGTATTGATCAGGAGGTTTTGAAAGCAGTTAGAGATGCTATCGCGCTTTTGGAAGAAAAAGGCGCGGAAATAATTCCGGTTAGCTTGCCGAATACAAAATATGCCGTTCCAGTTTATTATATTATTACTCCTTCCGAAGTCAGTTCTAATTTGGCCCGTTTTGACGGGATAAGATATGGCTATTCGGCGGAAAATGACAGTAAATATAGTTCGGAAATAAAAAATCTTTGGGAGGTTTATTTAAAAAGCCGGCGATATGGGTTTGGCGATGAAGCTAAGAGAAGAATTATGCTGGGAACTTACGCGCTTTCCGCCGGTTATTACGACGCGTATTATTTAAAGGCGCAAAAAGTCAGAACATTGATTAAAAAAGATTTTGATGATGCGTTTAAAAAAGTTGATTGCTTGATAACTCCGACCGAACCGCATGTGGCTTTTAAGATTGGCTCGCTGGCGACTCCTTTGGAAATGTACTTGGAAGATATTTTTATTTGCGCGGTATCTTTAGCCGGGCTTCCGGCGATTTCCATTCCTTGCGGTTTTGCCAAGCCCAAAGACGGGGATAGCCCGATGCCGATAGGAATGCAAATAATAGGAAAAGGTTTTGATGAAAAGACCGTTTTATCAGTCGCTAATTGCTATGAAAAAGCGGCAAAATGGCGCGAAATGAGGCCAAAGACATATTAACATATTAACATATTAACATATTAACAAATGGGCAATGATTTTACTGAACAACTTAAAAAGAAAATGGATGAATATGCCCATTTAGTTTATAGAGTAAGTAAAAATTTTCCTAAAGAGGAATTATTTGGTACTACTTCACAACTTCGCAGGTCTGCATTATCGGTTATCTTGAATTATATTGAAGGGTTTGCTCGCCAAAGGAAAGCTGTAAAGTTAAATTTCTGGGAAATATCCTACGGTTCTTTAAAAGAATCAAAATATTTATTGCATTTTACGTTGGTAGAGGGGTATTTAAATAAAGCAGATTATTTAAAAATGTTAAAATTATCCGAAGAAATAGGAGCAATGCTTTGGCAGTCCATTCAATCTTTAAAATAAATGTTAATAAGTTAAAATGTTAATAAGTTAAAATGATTTATATGTTTTTACTGCAGGCAGCTGCCATTACGGCAAATAACATAGCTTCTTTTCCTGCCCCAGTTTCTTTATTGGCGTCTCCTTTTGCTTTAAAAGTTTATTATTTTTTGAAAATTATTTTAATTGTTTATAGTTTTATTTTATTCATGGCGATTATTTTAATAGTAGCCAGCGCGAGGCCTAAAAAAGTCGCCAGGGAAGTTAGGGCGAGCATAGAAAGCATTATAGGGCAAGGGGAAGGCGAAAAAAGGAAAATTACCGCCGATGTTTGGAGAGAAATAACAAAATTAGTTGGATCAGGGCAGGAATCCAGCTGGCGTTTGGCTGTTATTGAAGCTGATAAGTTTTTTGACGAGGTGTTGAGGCGCTTGGGCTATAGCGGAGAAAATTTTGGCGAAAGATTAAAGCAAGTTCATCCAAGCGAGGTTGAAAATATAAACGATGTATGGAACGCGCACAGGATCAGGAATTCATTGTCGCATGATGTAAATTTTAGGCTTTCGGAAGGGGAGGCAAAAAAAGCCGTTGCCGCATACGAGAGGGCGATGAAGGACTTGGAAGTTATATAAAGATAAACAAAGATATTTCTCATAAATTAAAAAAGCGCTTATAGCGCTTTTTTAATTTATCGTTAAGGAGAATTTCAATATTCCGCGATCCTTCTGCGTTAATTCCGCGAGATTCCGCGAAATTAGCGCCAGCAGGCCTAATTTATGAGATTCAATCCTGCGCAAGGCGGACCGTGCGGGATTTGAACCCGCGGTCTTCTCCGTGACAGGGAGACGTGTTAACCGGGCTACACCAACGGTCCGTATTTAACTAATTTATAACCAATAACCCATAACTTATAATAAAATTTTATCCGTTATTAGTTATTTGTTATCAGTTGTAAGTTATTGTATGTATGTGCCGGGAGAGAGAATCGAACTCTCGACCTTGGGCTTATGAGTCCCACGCTCTAACCGGCTGAGCTATCCCGGCGGAAGTCATTTTAACATTAAATCATATTAACATTTTAACATATAAACAAAATATTAGAAGTGTCAGTGTCACTTTTGATAAAATTAAATAAAAAAATTGTTAATATGTTAAAATGATTTAACTTGTTGCGGGGGCTGGATTCGAACCAGCGTCCTCAAGGTTATGGGCCTTGCGAGCTGCCGCTGCTCTACCCCGCGATAAAAATAAAACAATCCCACCAGAAAGCAAGCAGGTTTTATAAGTAAACTATATCAAAATATATGAATTTTGGCAAGCATGGTTAGAAGTTTAATTGCAGAACCGATGGCCAAAATCCCCGTTTCGGTTAGATAGTTAAATTGCTTGACACGGCATAGTCGCGGTTTAATTGGAAATTATAAATTCATTTTATTGTTAAAATGTTAATATGTTAAAATGTTTATATGATTTTTGTCTTGCTTTTTGGTTAAAAATAGTGTAAAATATAAGTAAGCAAAAGGTCGTTTTTTACTTATGCGAAAAGAATTGCTTGTTAAAAAAGGAATATTTGATCATTAGTTTAGGCCATTTCTATGACTATTCGGAGTTTTTTAGTTGGAATAGCGATTTCAACTTTAATTTGTTTTATAGCGTGGTTCGCGGTGATTGCGCTTAGCGATCCAGCCGGCGCCGGGATAGGCGGTTTATTTCTTTTTTATTTCAGCCTTTTTTTATGGCTTTCCGGATTTTTCGTTTTGATTGGATTTTATTCCAGAACCATTTTTGCTCCCCAAAAAACGCCTTTCAATGTTCTGTCGAATTCAACGCGCCAAGCGATTATTTTTGCGCTAGCTATCGACATTCTGCTGATTCTTAAAAGCATGCAAATGCTGAATTCGATTAACGCGATTTTATTAATTATTTTTGTAATATTCACAGAAAGCTATTATTTAAGTTCCAACCATGAGCATATTAGAAGAAATCGAAAAAATTAAATTATTCGCTTTGGAAGAAATTTCCAAAGCTCAAGAAATAAGCGGATTGGAGAATCTGCGGGTTAAATATTTGGGCCGCAATGGCAATTTGACGCATATTTTAAGAAGCCTTGAAAAATATCCTTTGAGCGATAGGAAAAATATCGGGAAGCTTGCCAATGAAATCAGATTAATTTTAGAGAAAGAGATAGATGAAAAGAAAAAATATTCCGAGGATTTGGAGTATAAAAAATTGCTGGAAAATGAAAAGCTTGATGTTACCGCTTCGATAAATAAAATTTCAGCCGGGCATTTGCATCCGATTACCAAGACATTGGAAAAAGTTGAGCAAATTTTTTCTTCAATGGGTTTCGAAATTGTTGATGGACCGGAAGTTGAAACCGAATTTTATAATTTTGATGCTTTAAATGTTCCTGCGCATCATCCGGCACGAGATATGTGGGATACGTTTTGGTTGCGCCAAAACGAAGTGAAAAGTGAAAAGTTAAAAGTTAAAAGTGATGGAAGATTATTGATGAGGACGCATACTTCGCCGATGCAGGTAAGGTATATGCAAAAAAATAAGCCGCCTTTTAGGATTATTGTTCCGGGAAAAGTTTTTCGCCGCGAGGCGACCGACGCCAGGCACGAATCGACTTTTTACCATTTGGAAGGACTGATGGTGGGAGAGGATGTAAATATAGCCAATATTAAAAGTGTTTTTGAGATATTTTTCAGCAATTTTTTTGAAGCCGACGCGAAAATAAGATTGCGGCCGAGCTATTTTCCTTTTGTCGAACCCGGGCTGGAAGGGGATGTCAGCTGTCTGATTTGCCGAGGCAAGGGCTGCCGGCTTTGCAAAAATACCGGATGGCTTGAAATTTTCGGCGCGGGAATGGTTAATCAAAAAGTTTTTATCGCCGCC
The DNA here is from genome assembly GCA_018896765.1 of Patescibacteria group bacterium. GTDB lineage: Bacteria > Patescibacteriota > Minisyncoccia > JAHIHE01 > JAHIHE01 > JAHILZ01. Next base: position 5,181 of record JAHILZ010000032.1, read on the forward strand.
GGATATCCGAAAAATAAATATCAAGGATTTGCTTTTGGATTTGGACTGGATCGGTTTCCGATGATGTTGTATGGCATTGATGACATTAGATTATTTCACAGCGGCGATCTGAGGTTCCTAAAGCAGTTTTAACCGGAAGGTGGAAGGTGGAAGGTGGAAGGTGGAAGGTGGAAGGTGGAAGGTGGAAGGTGGAAGGTGGAAGGTGGAAGGTGGAA
>JAHILZ010000033.1 GCA_018896765.1 Patescibacteria group bacterium
AGAAGCGTTTTTAATTGATAATAAACAAGATATTTTGCGGCAAAAATTATTGGCGTTTGAGCATGGGGCGAAAAATAACGCGGAAAAAGTTGTTTATGGCTTTGGCGGCGGAGCGGCAAATACCGCGGTTTCGTTCGCGAATTTCGGGCTTAAAACCGCGGCAATAGTCGCGGTTGGAAATGATATTTTTGGCGCCGAAATAGTTTCCAATTTTAAAAAGAGAAAAGTAGGCATTGATTTAATTCAAAAAATATCGCGCCACGCGAGCGATCTCGCGGTTATTATAATCGGCCCCGACAAAGATCGTGTTATTTTTTTCGACAACAAAATAAAAAATAAATTGCGATTAAGCAGAAAAAGCATTGCCGCGATAAAAAATACGAAATGGGCATACCTTGCTTCATTATGCGGCGATTGGCAAAAAATTTTGGATGAGGTTTTTAGCGTTAAAAATAAAAAACCGGATTTGAAAATCGCATGGAATCCCGGGCAAAGCCAGTTAGTCGGCGGATTAAAAGAATTGAACGGCTTTTTAAAACAAACCGAGGTTTTGATTTTAAACCAAGACGAAGCGATACAGCTGGCATTGAGCGATTTGGAAATAAAAGAGAAAAAAATTGATTTGAACGATGTTAAAAACCTATTACCGCTTATTAAAAATTATGGTCCGAAAATTGTAGTAATAACTTGCGGTAAAGACGGCGCTTGGGCGTATGATGGCGTAAAAATTCGCTATGCGGCAATTATAAAAAATCAAGCGCGCGTTGATACGACCGGAGTGGGCGACGCGTTCGGATCTTCTTTTGTCGCGGGGCTGGAGTTATTCAATGGCGATATTGACAAAGCTATAAAGCTGGGAATTTTAAACACATCATCCGTGGTTGCCGCGCCCGGCGCGCAAAACGGGCTGTTGAGAAAGGAAGATTTGAAAAAGCTGAATATTTAGCTTTTATTGTGTCATTGCGAGGAGTTTCGATGTAATCATCGGAACGACGAAGCAATCTCGTGTTTTTAATGTCAAATTACAAATTTCAAATGACAAATCAATTCGCCAGCTGGCGAACAAATTTCAAATGACAAAATAAAAAATAATAAATTTATAATTAATAATTAAAAAATCTTATGCCAAAAAAGACGAAGAAGTTTAAAAAGCCGATTAAATCGGCAAAAAAAAAGATTTCAAAAATCAAAAAAGCGGTTTCGAAAAAGAAAAAAGCTGCTAAAAAAGCGATGGTTAAAAAAACTAAGCCTAAAATTAAATCTAAAGTCAGAGTAAAGGTCAAAGCGAAAACAAAAATTAAAATTAAAGCTGGGGCTAAAAAACTGAAAGCAATTCCCAAGTCTGAATTTATCGCCGCTATTGAGCCGAAAGCCGATAGTAAAATAAATTTGCCGGTAGAAACTGCCAAACCGGAAATCATGAAAGCGGAAATTGGGGAAAGTGAAACGTTAAACACCGCGGAAACAACTGAAGTGCTTTTGAGCGCGCAAAAAATATATCTGCCGTCAAAAGAAATTTTAGATAAAGCGATCATAAAAGATTATGATGCGATATTGAAAACCGCCGCCGCCAATCCGGAAAAATTTTGGGAAGAAGCTGCCAGAGACATCAACTGGTCTGCGCCATGGACTAAAGTTTTAGATAAAGACAATAAGCCATTCTATAAATGGTTTATTGGCGCCAAGACCAACTTGGCCTACAACGCGGTAGATCGCCATATAGAAGCGGGGAAAGGCGCTAAAACCGCGATTCTATGGGAAGACGAAACCGGCCGTACAAGAAAATATACTTACTTGGAGCTTTTTAAAGAAGTGAATAAAATGGCGAACGCGCTCAAGTCGCTGGGAATCCAAAAAGGCGACAGAGTGGCAATATATATGCCGAATGTTCCGGAGATCGCGATTTCGATGCTGGCTTGCGCCAAAATCGGCGCGATGCATTCGGTAGTTTACGCCGGGTATTCCGCGATGGCGCTTTCAGATAGAATTCAAGACGCGCAGGCAAAAGTTCTGATCACCGCTGATGGCAGTTTTCGCCGCGGAAAAGTCATAAATCTCAAAGATGTGGTTGATAAAGCGGTCGTGAATTGTCCGACGATTCAAAAAGTCGTTGTGGTAAAAAACAATGAACAGCCGATTAATTTCAACGCGGAAAAAGATGTTTGGTATCATGATTTGATTAAAGATAAAAGAGAGGAAGCGAAATGCGAAGAAATGGATTCGGAAGATACGGCATTCGTGCTTTACACTTCCGGCACTACCGCGAAGCCGAAAGGTATAGTTCACGCGGTCGGCGGTTATATGGTAGGAGTGCTCAGGACGATAAAATGGGTGTTTGATTTGCGCGGGGATGAAGTTCTTTGGTGCACCGCGGACCCGGGATGGATTACCGGGCACAGCTATATAATCTATGGTCCGCTTTTGGCCGGCATCACAACTCTTATGTACGAAGGCGTTCCGGATATGCCCGAGCCTGATCGAATTTGGAAAACAGTGGAAAAATACAATGTGAATATTCTTTATACGGCGCCGACTCTAATTCGCGCGATGGCGAAATACGGCGACGAATGGCCGGCAAAGCATGAAATGAAATCTTTGCGAATTTTGGGCTCAGTCGGCGAGCCGCTCAATCCGGCGGCTTGGCTTTGGTACAATGAATTTGTCGGCAAGAATCGCTGTCCGATTATGGATACTTGGTGGCAGACGGAAACCGGCATGCATATGCTCACTCCGCTACCTTGCGCGCCTCTTAAAGCAGGAAGCGTTACCAAGCCGTTTCCGGGAATTCTCGCGGATATTGTTGATAAAAATGGCAAGCAGGTAGCGGTCGGAAAAGGCGGATATTTGGTAATTCTTAATCAATGGCCGTCAATGGTTAGAACGATTTTTAATAATCCGGCCAGATATATCAAAACTTATTGGGATGAAATTAAAGGCGTTTATTTCAGCGGCGACATCGCTTTCAAAGATAAAGACGGGTTTTTCTGGATTCAAGGCCGCGGCGATGATGTATTGAAAATCGCCGGGCACAGAATTGGCACCGCCGAAGTGGAAAGCGCTTTTGTGCATCACGAAGCGGTTGCCGAAGCCGGCGTAATCGGCATTCCCGATCCGATCAAAGGCGAGGTGATTAAGGCGTTTTTGATTCTTAAGCAAGGATTTACCGGTTCGGAAGAACTTAAAAAAGAATTATTGCTTGCCGTGCGCCATGCTCTTGGCCCGGTCGCGGTTATCGGCGATATCGCTTTTGTCGATTCGTTGCCGAAAACAAGAAGCGGAAAGATCATGAGACGCGTGCTGAAAGCGAGAGAGCTGGGTTTGCCGGAAGGAGACACAAGCGCGCTGGTGAGCTAGGCGAGAATGTCAAATTTCAAATGACAAATGTCAAATTTCTAATCAAATCCCAAACTCCTTAAAACTCTAAATCCTAATATC
>JAHILZ010000034.1 GCA_018896765.1 Patescibacteria group bacterium
TAAAACGCCAATGGAAAAATTATTGGAGCATAGGAAAAGAAAAATAAATACAAAAAAACAACATCGAAATGTTGAGAAGAGAAAATAATCTTTAGCTTAATTTAAAAAAACGAAGTGTTCGGAATGACCCTTGTCGGTGCCAATTTGGACAGATGATAATTTGAGCACAGATTATCTTTGGCGATATTTGAGCAAGAAGGAAATTGAGTATATGGTTGAAACTCCAGGGTTCATGCGAGTAGGTTGCTTGAAAGGTTTTGATTCGGAATCATTCGCTTTTAACACAGGCGCTGATAAACAATTATTCGGTCGGCAGATTGAATTATTGGGGCGTCTGGTAGAAACTGGTTTTGATCAGTACGGATATATAACCCTGACAACCTTAAATCTGGAAAATTTGGAGTCTAAAATTTCTGAATTATTTGATAAGATCCAGAAACAAATACATCCTAATTTTCCATTGCGAATAATACCGCTGCGAATTTTTAAGTTCAATGTGAACAACAGTCGGTATTTTGAGCAGGCTGAGAAAAATCAGTTTCAGGTTCTTGAGGCATGGAAAAGCGAGCTAAAGAAGCGTTTCAGCAAAACGGAGTTAAGAACGCCGATAACGGAAGTATCTTTACGGAGGTGACAGAATATGATAGAATATAGCCAAACATTGATTGGTCGAACCATAATCGGTTCTTTAGAAAGAGGATCGAAAAGTTTCGACAAGCTATTGAAAATATGCCATTCGATCTTTCCAGATGAGTTACAAGCGATTCTCGATGGAATGGTGATTGCGAAGCTTATTCAAAAAAAACGGTCTGGCCACAACGAAGGAAATCGTCGAAAGGATAAAAGAATTTTATCCGGGAGTAGACATGCCGGATTCAGTATATAAGGACATAGAAAAAGTTCGAATCCAATTAAAAGAATATATTTAAAGAGGTGGTATATGAAAACAAAAAACGGCAAACATCTTGCTATATTTACCGGCCCTTTTCTTGATTTGATTCTTGAAGGAAAGAAAACGATCGAGAGCCGTTTCAGTAAGGTTCGATGCGCTCCTTACGGCGTAGTCAAAGAAGGAGACATTGTTTTGATAAAAAAAGCTGGAGGTCTTGTTCTCGGGGAATTTACCGTATTACGCGTAGAAACCTTTAATAATTTAAATGAGACTTCGCTTCGGGAAATGGCAAAGAAATATGGAAAAGATCTGTGTGCTGATGCAGACAAGGATTTTTGGGAAGGAAGACGTGATTCACACTATGCGACATTTCTTTATGTGTCAAAACCAATAAGGTACGAAAAGCCTTTTTCTTATCCCAAAAGAGACAAGCGTGGCTGGGTAGTGATTAAACAGGCTTCAGTAGGGACTCAGAGCAGTCTATTCAAGGAGGAATGTGATTGATTCCTAAAATATGTATTGCCGGTAAGATTGCTTGCGGAAAATCAACAGTCTCGGAAGTAATTGTGCGGCATTTCGGTTTTCCCAGAGTATCATTCGGCGATATTTTAAGGAAATACTCCCGGACGCAGGGTTTACCGCAAACCAGAGAAGCATTGCAGAATCTTGGACAGAAAATTTTAGATCAGTATGGATATGATGGATTCCTAAAATGGGCGATGGATAATTCACCCGATACTAACTGGAATGGGCCATTGATTATAGACGGATTAAGGCACATTGCAGTTTATGAACATATTGTCGAATTATTTCCTGAAACCATACTGGTATATTGTAAGTGCGATATGCAGACTCAGATTAGTAGAATTGTATCCCGAGATAAAATTACAAAGGAAGAGGCAATAAAAATTGTTTCGCATTCTACCGAAAGGTATATTCAAGAACTCGAATCATACGCGCATATAGTATACAGGACAGACTCTGATATGCAGAATATTATAGGACAGCTCGATAAATTAATACAAAATTTTTGTCGTTAAACTAAGCGACCCCCATTCAGAATCTGGATGGGTTTTTTTGTTCCATCTTATAAATAGAGGTTTAATAGTAAATCTGTGATGCTAAAAATAGTAAATTATGGCATACTATAGATAAAAAGTTAACTTAATTTATAATTAATTTTAAATCTATAGTATGTCATTTAAAAAAACTGAGCGAACGCGCAAAATCAAGAATGCTTTTTATCAATTTTTTTTCTGCCATAATTATGTAATTGGGATATTTCTTTTGCTTTTTTTATCAATTCGTTGTTTATTATATATAACATATATTTTATTTTTCACAAATACTCGCCTTGGATTTTTGAATAAAACTAATTTTATTTTTATATTTCCGCGTCTATGGTATGGCTTCCTTTGGGAAAAAATATCGTCCAAAGAAATTTCTTGCTTCCCGCGTCATAGTACATTTTCAAGCTGATGATTTCCGTATCGGCAGGATAAAGCCCGTAAAAAGATTTCGCCAACATCGCCGAATCAATCATTTCTCCTTTGAGAGTCTGAAGCGGCGACAGAGCTTCTTTTTCAATCGTCCCGCGAGACTCGCCGTCTTTGATCGTAACTTCATAGGTTTTATTTTTCGATTTGGAATAGAACATAGTTTTCCAGCCGTTGGAAAACCCTTTTTCATTAAATTTTTTAGAGATGAGCTCTATTCCGGACAAATAAGCGTCTTCCGGCCATAAACGAGACTCGGATAAAGCGATATCGTATGCTTCTTTGGCGATAATCTCGGTTTTAAGTGTTTTTAACTTCGTTGAATTATCCACGATGGGATTATTAATAATAATCGGCTTAACGCTCGGCGCATTATTTATACCCATAAAATAGCCCGCGACCGCTCCTATAATTAAAAATAGAATCAATGACAAGGCGATAAAAAGATTTTTATTTGAAAACATATGTTTAAAATTATTTTAATTACTCTAGTTGACTTAATTAATTTAGTTAACTTAATTAATACCCAATAATAAAATTCGTTAAAATCCTAAGCACGAAATTCTAAATTCTAAACAAATTCTAAATTCTAATTCTCCAAATTCCAAACTTAATTAATTGTTTGTGATTTTGAATTTATGATTTGTGATTTGTTTAGGATTTAGGGTTTAGAATTTGGAGTTTTAAGAAAATTGAAATTTGATTAGGAATAATTGGATTAATTATTTTGCTATTGTTTAAGTTTAATGCTCCCCGGAATACTGGTATTGTCAATATTTCCATTTTCATCATAATATTTCGACGAATCGATAAAATCCGTCTGTCCTTCCCCGCCTGACCAATCGCTTTGGCTGAAAGTATTATTTTTCCAGCGCGTTAAATATTCTTCAAGGACGACATCCGCGCCGCCGATTTTGGAAACCGCTACTTTGATTTTTTGCGTGGACGGATCGTTTACTTCTTCCGCGCAAATCCCAACACCATCGCAAATTTGCCTTTCGCCTGTTTTATCGCGAGTAACATTCTCGATATAAATCTTCCTTGTGTATATTATACCATCAATTGGAATATCTCCCTCATCGCCGAGAGTAACCTTGCCAAGCGCCCAAAAAAAACCGTTTTTATAAATATAATAAGGATTCGCGTCTCCTTTGCCAGCATCCGGATCGCCCGCGCCGTCCGGCGGCAAATAAATACTATGCCAATCCGCCTCGCTGATCGACTGTGTCGCTTCCATGCCTTCCTCGGCCAAAAAAACGGCCGCGCTTTTCTGCCCCGAGATCTGTCCGCTTTTTAAGCTTACATAAACCAGCCCGCTAACAGCGCCGATAATTATCGCGCCGACCGCAACCGCTAATAATATTTCCAAAAGAAGCGAACCTTTTTGATTATAAAAATTAATTTTCATTTTTACTTTTCTTCTAAAAATTAAACCTACAACCTACAACCTACTGCCGATCAATTTTTCCCAAAGAAGTAACGATGACATTTTTAAAACTCGCGCTATCATTCGATTGCTCGATCCTTACAGTCCCGTATTGCGCGGTGCCGCCCCCCGGATTATTGAAAATAATCTCATTTCCTCCGCCGGCCAGAGAAACATTGCCTATTTTAACAAAAGAAGATAAATAATTTTCTTCCTTCACAGCCGCGCCGCTATAACCGGTTCCATCATCGCGAAATAAAATAAATCTATTGCCCGTAGCGTCAAAATAAACTCCCCATTTTGCAAAATCTTTTCCGCTAATTGAGCGCGATTGAGCGTCGCGCAAAGTATCAACTATCATTTTGGAAACTGAATTAACCTCAACCTGCCTCTGGTACCCAAAAAACCAAATCGCCGCGCCGCTGGAAAGAATAGCGAGGATGGACATCACAAGGAGAAGCTCAAGTAAGGTGAAACCTTTACTATTAAATTTTATTTTATTTATAATTTTTATACTTTTTAATTCTAAATTTTTAATTTTAAATTTAAAATGAAATCCTAAATATCTAAATTATAAATTAGGATTTTAATCATTTAAAATTGATTTAAAATTTAGACTTTAAAATTTAAAATTACCGCACGGATCCCACTAGCTGATAAATCGGCAGAATAATGGCAAAAGCGATTGCCGCCACAACCACGCCCATAATCAACAAAAGAAGCGGCTCGATCAATGATACCAGATTTTTCAAACTATTATTTACTGCTTCCTCGTAAAAATCAGCCAAATCTATTAAAATCAAATCGGTTTTTCCGGTTTTCTCTCCGACATTCACCATGCCGGAAAGCATATAAGGAAATGCTTCTCCCTGATGCTTAAAAGCATTTCCCAGCGAAACGCCCCGCGCCACTTCAGATTTAATATTTTTGATCGTATCAAAATAGCGATTTTGGCCGATTGCCGCGGATGAAATATCCAAAGCTTTTAGAATCGTCACTCCGCTGGCCAAAAGGGTCCCGAGAATTCTGGCAAATCTGGCTAAAATTATTTTTTGATACAAAGCGGAAACTAAAGGAATCTTAAAAATTACCCGAGAAACCATTTTCTGAAAAAAAACGGCCGAGCGGAAATAAAAAATAGCGATGCCGGCAATCAGCAAAACCCCGCAAATCAAATAAATATTGGCGGTCAAAAAATTACTTATGCCGATAATAAGCTCGGTAATCCACGGAAGTTCGTTTTTGCTTTGGCTGAAAACTTTTACGAGCTTGGGAACGACAAAAACCATTAAAATAGCCACTATGGCGATCGAGGCGAAAATCAAAACTATCGGATAAACCATCGCGCCATATACTTTTTGCATTAATTTATATTCCTTCGAGAGAGAAACGCCCAAATGCTCCAGCGATTGTTCCAGCGTCCCCGAAGCTTCTCCGGCTTCCAAAAAAGCGATAAAAATTGGAGAAAAAACATTTGGATATTTTTTAAAAGCGGCGGAAAGGGGCTGGCCTTTTTCCAAATCAAATTTCGCTTCGGTTAAAATTTTTTTTAAAGTTTTTTTCCTGGCGTCATGCAATACTATTTCAACTCCCTCCTTAAGCGAAAGGCCTGCTTTGATAATCGTCGCCAAATGCTTGACCAGCATTATTCGATCTTGAGATGAAACACTCGAAAAAATATCGACATCAAAGCTCTCTGCCGATTTTTTTTTGGCATTAATGGAAATAATCGTTAATTCCTGCCGGCCAAGATAATCAGACACGGCTTTTTTGTCCGGCGTTTCCAATTCCCCGTTTATAATTTCTCCTTGATTGTTCGCGGCAGTATATGTGAAAGTTGACACATTTTTTATAAGTCTAAAGTCTAAATTTTAAGTTTTAAATCAAATCCTAAATGATTAAATTTAAAATTAAATAATTTAAAATTCATTTAAAATTTCAAATTTAGAATTTAGCCTTACGATTAATATTTTTTAAGATTATCTTGTTGTTTTATATTTACTCCCGAATTACGCGGAGAACCTCTGACACGGTCGTTTCCCCTCTCTGCACTTTTTCTAGCCCGTCTTCAAACAAAAAAGTCATGCCGTCTTTAGCGGCTTGTTCTTTAATTTTATCGCCATTCGGACTTTTTATAATCAAATTTTTTATCGCTGTCGTTACCTCTAAAATCTCGTAAATGCCAACCTGTCCGCGATAACCCGTACCCGAGCAAAGCTTGCATCCTTTTGAGTGATAAGCAGTATCCAAAACCTTCATATCAAATGCGCTATAAGGATTAAGCGCCAATTGCTTTTTAATTATTTGCATCGTTTCTTTTCTTAATTTTTTGCTGGCCAAACAAGCGACGCAATTTTTTCTCACCAATCTCTGCGCTATTATCATCGAAAGAGTCGAAGCAAGCAAGAACGGCTCGGCGCCCATATCCATTAAGCGCGGAATGGACAGTACGGCATCATTAGTGTGAAGCGTAGCAAGCACCAAATGGCCGGTAAGCGAAGCGTGAATGGCCATTTCCAAAGTTTCTTTATCGCGAATTTCTCCCACCATTATAATATTGGGATTTTGGCGCAAAAAAGACCGCAAGCCCTCGGCAAAAGTAATTCCGGTTTTAGGGTTTACTTGAGTCTGATTAATGCGGACAATGTCATATTCAATCGGATCTTCGATAGTGCAAATATTGACTTCGGGCTTATTAAGAAGATGAAGAATGGTATAAAGCGTGGTGGTTTTTCCGCTTCCGGTAGGTCCGGTAACCAAAATCAGCCCTTGAGTTTTTGAAATATTATTTTTCACGATTTCCAAGTGGCTAGCCGATAATCCGAGGTCCGCGAGATTAAGCGGCCGAGCTGATCCGGCCAAAATGCGCAAGACCGCTTTTTCTCCGTGAAAAGTCGGCATAATGGAAACTCTGATGGAAATATTCTGGTCTTCGGTTTTAAACTTAAATCTTCCATCCTGAGGAATGCGATGCTCGTCAATCTGCAAATTCGCCAATATCTTGATGCGCGCGATAAGCGCCGGATGAATAACCAAAGGAAGATCAATGACATCATGCAGCAAGCCGTCAATCCTGTAGCGCACTATGACTTTCGATTCAAAAATCTCAATATGAATATCCGAAGAATTATGCGCGACCGCGTAGCTTAGCATCGTATCGAGAATGGAAATAACCGGCAAATCTTGCGCGATTTTCGCCGCGTCGCCCTTCGAGGCATGAGCTCGATCGATATTCTCTTTTATAATCTGATGGAATTCTTTGCCGATATCTTTCTGATATTTTTTCCAGACTTCTTTAAGATCAGTGAAACCGGTCAAATAAACTTTGACTGGCATTTTTGTTTTAGCCCTGATATATTCAATCGCCTGCAGGTCCAAAGGGTCCGCCATCGCGACGAGCAAAAATTCTTTTTCGCGGCCAAAAACAACCGCTTGCATTTTCTTGGCCGCCACCTCGCTCAAAAGCTCCATATCGCTGAATTTTATTTCTTGATTCAAAAGATTTGCCGCCGGAATTTGCAAATATTCCGATAATAATTCGATAAAATACTTTTCCGTAATAAGATTGCCGCCGATCAAAACATTTTCTATTTTCAAGCCAAAACGCTCGGCGTCTTTGACCGCTTTTTCATAATCCGCGTCCCCGACAATCCCGGAGCTTAAGATTATTTTTTTTATTTCTTTTTGGCTTAAATGCATGGACTTTGGATATTAGATATTAAAATATTAGATATTGTTTTTTATTTCTTTTAATATTTTAATATGGCTATTTAGTTTTTTATGTAAAGTGTTTAATTTTTCAATTAAGTCATTAAACTTTTTTTCGTTTATTACTTGCCTGTCTTTTAATAGCAAAGACCAGTGTTTTGATTCAAACAAAGAACCTCTGCTGTTATAATAAAATTTAACCCTATCGAGATAATGAAAACGACCATAACCTTCTGCGATGTTGGCGCCTATGGAATCCATTGCTCTGATAAACTGACTTCCAATTATTTTTTTATTCTCATAACTCATTTGACCATAAATTTCCCAACCAATTTTTGAAAGCTCTAATGCGTTTTTATAAATTTCAAGCTTTCCAAGCGCAATATGTTTATTATTTTCCATAATATCTAATATCTAATATCTAATATCTAATATCTAATATCTAATAATATCCACATTTTTACAGCTTCCAATTATCAAAAAAAGACAGTTTCATAATAAAATTACTAAATCCCGCGACGACGAGAGCGCTTAGGGCAAGACTCGAGGCAATCGCGATATTGTTTTTATCTTTTAAAACAACCGCGTTTATAATTCCTTTTAAAATTAACAAGCCGAAAGCAATGGCGAAATAAGCGAAAATTTTAGGCCAGCCGACAATCATCGCGGTAAAAAATCCCAAGGCGACATCGTTTTTATCCAAAATCCGCCCGCCCGAATATTTTTTAACGAGAAAAAGAAAACCGGCCCATACCGCTCCCGCCAAAAAACTTACAACAGCTTCCCGCCAAAAATTAAAATAAGCATAGCCGTAAAAATAGGCTGGGTTATGCGGCGGCAAAAGATAGCGGCTAAACGGATCCAATTTCCACGCGTTATAAGTCGCGATCGTGCTGTAAGCGCCGGTAATGGCGAAAAGCGCTATCGCGACAAAAATCCCGTATTTGATCAATTTAAAATTAAGCTCATGAGTTTTGAAATAATTGGCTAAAATTATAAATAGCCACAAAAGTGGAAGATAAAAAGATAGAAGGTTTAAAATGGCAGGAATGTTCATTTGCAAAATAATAACTTATTTAAGGCTAAAGTCTAAATTTAAAATTTTAAATGAAATCCTAAATGATAAAATTATAAATTATTTATTCATTTAGTAATTTAGGCTTGATTTAAAATTTAAAACTTAAAATTTAGCCTTCTAAATTCAATATTAAGATAGATCGCTCAATTTAATATCAACTTCCGATACCAATCGAACGATCTATCAAAATATTTTTCTCGCTTAACTTTAGAAATCATCTGTACCGGGCAAAATGTTTACTGCCGTGCCTATTTCGTACAAACGGGAATTATCCCCGCCGTCTTTGGCCGCTTTGTCATCATCATTTGTGAAAGCCACGCTTTCCAATTTAGCGTTTAGTTCAAATGTGATATTGGACGCGTTGCAAGCATAGCGATAAACCAAGGCGTCATTTGTTATGAGAGCGGCTGTACTTCCACCGTTAGCAAATGTATTAGACGGGTCAAGAGGTAAGTTAGAAATAGGAGAACCGCCAACAATAGCGCTAAGATTAACAGGCAGCCATCCTGAACCATCAGTTGTAGCAACAACACTTCCAAAAGGAACGCCCAACGCAACAGCAAGATCAGTTATTCCATCCTTACTATAAAAAACCGTCTTTGCTCCTGCTCCATTAAGATAACAAAGATTATTATCTGGAGCAGTGGTAGTCAAATCTGGACTGCCGATAGTGGTAATATATAATCCCAGCGCGGTTTTCAAAGTCGCCAAGTCGCTCATTCTTTGAGTATCGCGGCTTTTTCTCAAACTCTCGGCCGGGTTCAAAACCAATACCAAGGTCACTGACAAAATTGCCAAAATCGCGATCACGATCAAAAGCTCAAGCAGTGTAAACCCCTTCGCTTCAATTTTATTCGTTTTCATTATTTCACCTCCTTCTAGTTTAGTGAGTACTTAGAACCTGCGTGAAAGCAAAAAAAAGTTATTAAATTGTTGTTAAGTTAAGCTCTTTTTAAAGTCTATCTTCATTGCAACAAAAACATACATAGGGTATACTTTTGTTGCATGGCATACGGAATCAAAAAGCTAATCGTGGAATTTAATTCTGAGCGGCTTACCCATTTCGGCGGAGTCTATCTTTTCCATTTGTTTCTTAAAAATATTGGCTTAAGAAAATTTCTTGCTTTGAATATTCATTTTATCCAGCGCAATAATCACTACACGATTTCCGAAATGATTTTATCTCTGATGTATCCGATCATTCTCGGCATAGGAAGAATTGAGATAACCGCCCTACTGGGCAATAATGGAGTTTTCAAAACATTAACCGGTTTAAAAAGCTTTCCCAAGCCAACCACTTTAAGAAGATTTCTTTTAAGAGGCTCAGAAAATCTTTTTCCCGAGTTTGTTAGCCTGCACCATCGGTTAAGAAAATATTTTCTTGATCTAACGGCGCCGAATAAAAAACTGCTTTTTGATCTTGATTCCACGATTTACACGGTCTGGGGAAATCAGGAAGGGGCTTTGAAAGGATACAACCCTAAAAACAAAGGAAGAAAATCTTATCATCCTTTATTCTGTTTTGAATATTACAGCGGACAAAGCATGTTCGGAACTTTGAGAAAAGGTAATGCTCACACTTCAGCCGGCTCAAAAGATTTGCTGAAAGACCTGCTGGCCAAATATTCTTACAAAGATTATCAGATGCGTTTCCGCGGCGACTCTGGATTTTACGATAAGGAGATAATCGCTTTATTAAGCCAAAACAAGATAGGGTTTGCCATTGTGGCTGATATGACCGGATCGCTGAAAAACAAAGTTGGAGGGTTGGAATACAAATCTATTGATAACATTTACAGTTTTGCCGAAACCCGATATCAGCCTCTAAGCTGGCCAAAAGAATATCGATATTGCATCGTTCGCCGAAAACTGCCATTGGAAGATCCCGAACAAACCGTATTATTTGTCATTGAAAATTTTTCTTACTCAGCTATCGTTACTAATCTAGAAATGACTCCTGAAAATGTCTGGAAATTTTACAGCGGAAGAGTCCAGTGCGAAAGAAATATCAGAAGTTTGAAAGAGGATTATTATCTCGCTAATATCCCCACTAAATATTTCAAAGCCAATGAATTTTATCTGGAAATTTTGCTTTTTTCTTATGATTTGATTAAATGGTTTCAAAGATTATGCTTGCCTCTGGATTGGCAAAGCAAAACTTTGCAAACATTAAGAAACGAAATACTGCTAATGCCCGGTTCATTTGTTAAACACGGCAATAAACACATTTTAAGATTTCCTAAGAATTCGCCGCAGCAAAAAGTATTTCTTGAAGCTAAAAGCAAAGCTGAAAAACTGAAAGATTTAAAGAATGAATTTAAAAGAACAAAAGTTTTTTAATCAATTAAAAATTTCTTGTACGAAAAACTTAATTTTTCACGCAGGATCTAAGTGAGTAGTGAGTAGTGAGTAGTGAGTAGTGAGTAAAAAATTTCCTACAACCTACAACCTACAACCTAGCTTAAAGATATTTGCTGATTTTTTCAATAATTTCTTCCAAGGTATGCTCGGTTTTAATAAAATATTCAGCCGCTCCCAAAGAAATGGCTTTTTCCTGATCCGCTCTCTGCCCAAGATTAGAGAGCGCCACTACCGGAATATTTTTCATATTTTCATCGCTCTTGATCTTTTTTAAAAATTCAAATCCGTTCATTTTCGGCAGCATCAAATCCAAAATAATCAGCGCCGGTTTTTCCTTGCGGACAATTTTTAATCCTTCCTCGCCGTCCATCGCGATAAAAACATTAAAGCCCGATCTTTCAAATTTTATCTGATAAGCTTTAACTAAAAAATTATCATCCTCAACGATTAAAATTTTTGTTTTTTCTTTTTTCATATTTAGAAAGTAGAGGGTGGAAAGCGGAAGGTGGAATATTATATAGAATATATTTATTCAACTTGCGCTTTTTTACCGCTATTTAAATATATGCTTTAAAAAATTATTTTTTTCTGCTGGCTACCCCTATATTTTACAATATCCTTTCTTTATTGGCAAGGAAAAATAAAATACCGCTCCTTTATTTTCCTCTGATTTAAACCATATTTTGCCTCCAAATACATCTAAAATGGATTTCACGATATACAGCCCCAAACCCGTGCCGCTGGCGTTATAAGCCACGGCGTTATTGGTTCGGGAAAACTTTTTGAAAATCTTATATTGCTCTATCTTGGATATTCCTATGCCTTTATCAGCCACCGAAAATAATAATTCGGAATCTTTCTTTGCTATCCTGATAATTATATCCTTGCCGCCGGGGCTGTATTTTGACGAGTTGATGACCAAATTATCAATCACGTTTTTAAGCAAAACTTTATCAGTTTCCATTTCAAGCTTTTTGTCCTTCAGCCCGAAAAACTTTATTTTTTGATCTTTTTTATCCAATAGCGGCTTAAGCTCGCTCAATATTTTTTTTACAGTATCTTCTATGTTTATCTTTTCCAAATTAATAATCAATTGCTTGCTTTCAATCCGAGACATGTTAAGCATAGTATTCACCAAATTAATCATGCTCTGATTGTTAACATACGCCTCGCGCACAACTTCAAGCTGTTTTTTCTTAAGAGCGCCCACATCGCCATTGACCAAAATTTCCAAAAACCATTTTGTCGCGGAAAGCGGCGTTCTCAACTGATGGGAAGCGATAGAAATAAAATCGGAACGCATCATTTCCAGTTTTCTCTTGGCGGTAATGTCGCGGAATACTACGATACAGCCCATAATCTCGCCTTGTTGATTCTTAATTGGAGTAATGCGCTCTTCAACATCAATCAAGTTCCCTTTTTTAGTCGTTAGAACGAAATGCCTGTCCGCGCTAATAACCTCTCCTCTCAGCGCTCTGTCAATGTGTTTTGTTTTTTCGCTCTTGGTAATCTCGTCTGAAAATTTTAAATATTTATTATAAACGGATCCGCGCACTTTACTGAATTTAAAACCGGTAAGCGCTTCCGCCGCCGAATTAAAAATAATGATTTTCTTTTCTTGATCTATCGCGAACACGGCATCTCCGATGCTGTTGAGAATCGCTTCCAATTTATTTTTTTGCTCTTGCGCGATATCGCGCTCAATATAAACGCTTTTCAATGCGTTTTCCATATTAATGCGTGCAAACTCGCGATCTTCTTCGGCGGTTTTTAAATTGCTAACATCCCTAAAAACCACAATCGCGCCAATAATCCCCTCCCTGACAAAAGGAGCGGTAGAGATTTCCACCGGAAACACCCTTCCTGAAACGGTTTTATAGTAAATATTATCTTTAATAACAACTGTTACGCTCTTGCCGCTTTTTAACATTCTTCTGGCCGGCCATTCTTCCATGGGAAGCTCGCGGTCGCCCTTCAAAAGCGCCAGGACTTTTTTAATCTGCTTGCCAACCGCGTCTTTCGCGGGCACGCCCAAAAGTTTTTCAGCCGTTGTGTTTATTAAAAGAATGTTCAAATCTCTGTCCAAAACCAGCAATCCTTCGCCCATCGAAAAAAGAATCGCTTGAAGCTCTCGGCGCTCTTCTTTTATTTTTTCATCCGACTTTTGTACATTATCCATCATTTCATTAAAAATCCTGCCTAAATAGCCTATCGCATCACCGGAACTTATTTTAATTCTTTGTTTGAAATCTCCCTGCCTGATTTTATCGATCGCCTCTTTGATCTTGTTGACAGGATTAGCAACGAAAAAATCCAAGAACAAAGCGAGCGCTGTTAGCAACAGAAATAATCCGCCAAAAATAATTTGCGCCATTTGTTCTCTGCCGATATTGCCATTTTTAATATCGCCGGAAACAGCCAAAAAAATAACTATCGCAAAAATAATAAAAGCGGTGGCAATCGGCAAAAATAATTTCAAAAATAAATTTAATCGCATACCGGTTAATATAATAATAACTTCTATTACAAACTAAAATAACTCTTGGTAACCAAATCTGTTTCTTTAACGCCGAATTTTTCAAAAAGCTCAAGCTTTGCCTCGCCGTCAACGGGATAAAATTCTATGAACTCGCCGTATTTTTCCACGCTATCAAGCTCGATTTTCGAGCCTTTCCATGAATAAAGCTCTCTTGTTTTTCTCAGAACATACTGATTGCCCTTGAATAAAGGAAGCAAAATATCGGAAGTGTCTTTAGGCAGATATTCATGCATATCGACAATAAATCCGCCGTCTTCCTGGCTGAGAATCGTCAAATAAACATCATCGCCGTTTTTTTGAAGTTTATAAATATGGCCATTGTCTATTTTGAGATAAAAATCATCATGCTGTTCTTTCTTGATAAAAACCGCTCCAATTTCATCGAGAATTTCTCGCGCTTTTGCATGAGAATATTTTGCTTTGTATTCCGTCATAATTTTACATTATTTGTCAATTACCCAATACCTTGTTTTTGTCATTGCCAAGAAGTGAAGCAATAAAACAATCCTTGCGCAGTTTAAAGTTCAAAATGCAAAGTTCAAAGTTACAGTTAAAAATTTAAAGTTTTTGAAATATTATAACTTTTAGCTTTGAATTAAACTTTTCACTTTTCACTTTGAACTTTTAACTTAGTTGCGAAATTGCCGCGCGCTCCGCCTGCTGACGGATCACTCGCAATGACAAAAGAAAGCTATTTAACTATCTGCAATCTTACCGCAACTTGCGTACCGACCCCTTCCATGCTTTCCAAAGTAATTTTTCCCTTCATCAATTCGACAATTTGCTTGGTAATCCAAAGCCCCAAGCCGGTTCCGACAATTTTGCCGGTTTTTTCATTTTGCGCGCGGTAGAATTTTTCAAAAAGATGTTCTTGCTCTTCGCTGGACATCCCGATGCCGGTATCAGCGACTTTAATTTCCACAAAATTGTTTTTAACCATAGCCGTGACTTTTACGCTTCCTTTTTGGGTATATTTTACCGAGTTGCCGATCAAATTGATCAATACTTGGCGCAGCCGCTCCGGATCAGCCGAAACCAGAGGAAGTTTTTTATCCGTCTCCAAATATTCCAGCGCCAATCCTTTTTCATCGGCATTAACTTTTAGCTGAGAAACTATATCCCGAATAATAGGATCCAGCTCCGTTGATTGATTTGCCACCGGAAGCCGTCCCTGCTCAATTCGGGAAACATTCAACAAATCTTCCACCAATCCTTCCAGCCGATTATTGGATTTAGCCGCCGTATTTATCGCTTTTTCTATTTCCGGATTTTCTATCTTGCCGAATGTTCCTTCCAAAATCATTGAAAGATAGCCCTTAGTGACGGTCAGCGGGGTTCTGAGTTCATGAGAAGCAATTGAAATAAATTCATCTTTCATCTGATCGACTTCCTTGATTTTCCTGTACAAAATCGCGTAATCCCAAATTCTCACGGTAAACGCCAAAAATACAATCACCACAATAATTGTTATAAAAAGCAAATAAAACGAAACGTCTCTGATATCTTTCGCGTTATCGTCAATCAATTTTGACGAAATTTTCATTGTCAGCAGAGCCTCTTTTTTATCGGAATTTCCTTTCATCGGCATCGCAACCAGCCAAAACCTGTCTTCGACCGAAAATCCCTCGACAAAATTCTTGCCTTCGGAGGTAGTCGCCAATTCCAATGAATCGGTGGCTATCGACTCGTCGTCTTTCAAAGACCAGGCGAGAGTATAAAAGTAAAAATTCACGCTTTTCCCGATATCGTCTTTTTTCGAAGACGCGATAGTTCTAAAATTATCTTCCGCGGGAATAAGTATAGACAGCTCTTTTAAATCGGTATCTTCGGCCGACATTTTATCAATCGCTTTTTGCAGCAATTCTTCATCGCCTAAATCCTGCCCAACCATGGATCTAATCAAGCGACCAACCGTCACCTGCTCTCTTTGCAAAGCGGCGTCTAAATTCTCATTATAATTTCCAACATTGGTATAGGTATTGTAAGCTATCAGCGCGGGAATAAGAATGATCAAAAAGATGCCGTAAATAATCTGGACGGTTTCCTTGTTTTTTGTTATAAATTCCCTGAAATTCATAATATCATATTTTTCTCGTGAATTACAAAATAGCCATTTTCTGTCATTGCGAGAAGTCCCGAGTACTCGGGACGACGAAGCAATCTCTACTCTAATGTCAAAATCCAAATTACAAATACCAAATCAAGTTCAAAATCCAAATGCCAAAGTTAAAACAATAATCAATAATCAAATTAAATCCCAAATCTCAATGACCAATGACCAATAAAATCCCAAACAAATTTTTTAAGTCTAAAGTCTAAATTTAAAATTTTAAATCAATTTAAAATTTTAAATGAATAAAACAAAAACAATTTAAAATTCAGTCATTTAGGATTTCATTTAAAATTTAAAACTTAAAATTTAGCCTTATACAATAAGTTTAGATGTTAGGGTTTAGGGTTTGGTTGGGCATTGGGGTTTGGGCATTGGGGCCTAATTATAAATCTTAATTGGTTATTGGTTATTTTAGCAATTTGGCATTTGACATTTGTAATTTGTCATTAGCAATAACTGCGAGATTGCTTCGCCCTGAGTACAGGACTCGCAATGACAACTCTACGCTTTCGGCAACCGATTTCTTTTATTTAAGATAAAAATAAAACCGATAAAAGTTATCAATCCGACAAAAATAATGCCGACAGTCATAAGCACATAGCTATTCATGGATTTTTCCGACTCTTTCAAAGGAACGGCGCTGGCGCTGGCGGAAGAAATAAAATCTTTTACGCTCAAAGCTTTTGCTTCTTTAATAAAGAAACTCATTACTCGGCTTTTTGTCACCACCTTGCCGGCATTGTCATTCAATACAACATATGCTTCATGCTCTCCGTCCATTAACGATTTATCAAATTCATAGTTCCAATTTCCATATTTATCGGTTTTTGCGGTTACGACTATCGGCAGATCGGAATAGATATACAGGGTTACAACCAAATCGCTATCAGCTTTGCCGGTAAAAAGATATTTCGCGCCATCGGTACCGCCCTGCCCCGCTTCAATATTAGAAACTCCGTCAAAAGAATATTTATCAGACTCTGTTCCCGCTACTTTCGGATGACCCAAAACCCGATCATTCATAATCGCCTCGTCAATCGGCGCTATTTTCCCTTCGGCAATTTTTCCTTCTCCAAGAGGATTATGCCCGATTCTTGCCTCATCGCCGTCTTTATGGCCATCGCCATCCGAGTCCGGATTGGCGGGATCAGTGCCAATTCTTTTTTCCATATCATCCGTCAGTCCGTCGTTGTCGCTATCCACCATTACCGCGGCTCCCGCAGTCTGAATTAAATCATTGTCTTCGCTTAAAACTAAATTTTCTTCCGTTTTTATAATTTTAAGACTAACCCCATTATCCTTGATTGGAATTATCTCGCGATAATCGCCCATTTTTCCCCTGAGATCTTCTGTTTTAACAGCGCCGCCCCCGGCCAAAAAAGTAATTTCATCTTTTATCTTGGCATACTCTGCCTGCTTGGAACTGATAGCGCCTAAATGATTCTCTTTAATGGAATTTTTACATTGCCATTCATCTAATCCTGGGCAAACCGCCTTAGGCGCATACAAATTGAATAAATAGTCCTTGCACTCTTTTTCATCTTCTATGCCCGCTCTCTTGCACTCCTCAGGAGCATACTTTTTAAACATTACTTTATCGCATTCTTTTTGCGTTTTAACATTGGCGGCCTGACATTCTTTCGGCATAAATTTCTGTTTTAAGTAAACGTCGCATTGATCCAAATCGCTAATCCCGTTCTTCTTGCAATCTTCCGGCAAATAACTCTTTTTCATTATTTTTTCACATTCATCAACTGATTTAACGCCGGCTTTTTGGCACTCAATCGGAAACTTATCCGAAGGAATATTATTCTTATCGCCATATTTCTCAAACATAAATTTCTTGCATCCTTCCGGAGATACTAACCCCGCAACAACACAATCTTGCGGCGCGTTTCTTTTGAACATAAAACTTTCACAATCTTTAGGATTGGAAATTTTCGCATCAATACATTCTTTCGGAGCGTTTTTTTCAAATAAATATTTTTCACAATCTGTCTTGTTTGTTATATTCGCCGCCTTGCAGTCTTCCGGCAGATATTTTACGGTCATTTCTTTTTCACATATTATAGGATCGGTAATTCCTTTTTCCTTGCATTCCTGAGAAATACCGATTGTTCCCTGCAGTGAATTTATTGGCATTGTTGTAACTATTGAATTTTGCGCAAAATTATTATATTTATTCCTCATTATATAATCGCATTCTTCTTTGGTTTTAGAACCGGCATCCGCGCACTCTTTCGGCATAAATTTTTCCGCCATATATTTCCCGCAATTTGCAAAATCAGAAATACCCGCTTCTTCGCATTCAAAAGTTAAAAATGTGTTTGCGGCCATAAAAGTAACGCATCTCGCCTCGTCAATAATATTGGCGTCTTTGCATTGTTGAGGCAAAGAATTCAATAAAATAATTTTCGAACAGTCTTCCTGCGTCATCGCGCCTTTCTGGCGGCATATTTCAGGCATAGCATATTTAAACATATACTCTCGACATTTTAATTCATCTGAAACATTTGCGTTCCGGCACTCCGGAGAAAATTGCATATATTTCCGGCAAGATTCCTGAGTCGCATATCCTTTTTGCTGACATTCAATAGAAATATAAACAGTTACCGGATTTATAGAAGGGCTTATTCCCGGATAAGGAGAAACCTTAGGATCAAAAGTTGGATAAGGAGATGTCATTACAGCCGGAAACGGAGTAAAAGCGGGAGAAATTGCGGGAACAGGGGTACCGCTTAAAATCGGATTATTAACATTAAAATAGAACTGAATATTATTTTCATATGAATAACCATTATATATTCCCTTGGCAATAAGTTTATAACTGCCATTGTTCAATTTGACAGTATCTAAAATTCCCAGCCAATAATTATAATTACCGAAAGAATCAGGGGCGGTGGTTGTCGAAGGATAGCCTGCAACAATATACGGAGATAAAATATTAGTGGCGGTATTATGAAACCTGAAAGTTAAGCCGGACAAAGGAGCATTGCTATTGGCCCAAATATTTTTTGCGCCAATGATTGTAGAACCGGAAACCGAGGAATTAATACCGACTGTGATAATAGGTACGGCAGGAAGTACGGTAGAAATTGGAATCGGAGTTGGTGTTGGTGTCGTATAGTTCATAACGGTTGGGGTTGGTGTTGGCGTTGGCGTAGGCGTTGGAGTTGGAGTTGGAGTTGGGGTTGGGGTTGGGGTAACAGTAGTAACGCTGGAAACTATTGTATATGTTACAGAATTCGATTCTGTTTCCATTGTGGAACAAGTAATGCCATCATCAGCGCAACCTTTCACTTTATATTGATAAACGCTACCCGCGACAACGCTAAAATCTTCATAATAAGGATTGGCTATATTTATACTTAAAAGATATTCCCCGCCATTTATACTTCTATAAATAATGTATTTTACAGCTGATGACGGCCATTTAACAAAAATTTTTCTATCCTCTGATGAAGCAGCCACAGAAGAAGGCGAAAGAGACGGGGACAGTATGTCGCTGGTTTCCGCCAAAGAAAAACTGGCAGAATACGCCAGTGTTAAAATTATTTGCAACGAAGCAATCGTAAAAGCTAATAATACAATTAATTTTCTGCTTATTTTTTTGTTCATATTAAAAAATAAATAATAAATAATTATAAACGAATTATTTTATTATTATAACACAAAAATAAAAAAACGCATAGTTCGCGTACTTGCCGCCATTCCCTCTTTTCGGAGAATAATTCTTGAAAAATCTCTTAATCTCGCTTTTTGTTTTATAAATGGTATAATTTGAACAAAAGAATATTTTAGCTTGAAAAATGAATTAAACCTATCGGCACATTACATTCTAAAACGAAGTTTTAGGAATTTCCTAAAACTTCGTTTTAGAATGTAACCTTTATTCAAATTCCTTAACGATAAATCATGAATTATAAAACCATAATTTCCAAACTCAAATCCCATAAAAATCCAAAAAATATCGCCGGAATGGCGCAATTCGGCATTAGCGCGAAAAATACGCTGGGAGTGAATATTCCGATAATTCGGAGTATGGCGAAAAAAATTGGGAAAGATCACAATCTGGCGCTAGAGCTTTGGGGTTCCAAAATTCACGAAGCGCGAATTCTGGCAAGCATGATCGACGAGCCGTCGCTGGTTGGCAAAAAACAAATGGGGCATTGGGTCCGAGATTTTGACTCTTGGGATGTCTGCGATCAAGTTTGCATGAATTTATTTGACAAAACCGAATTTGCTTGGACTATGCCGTTTGAATGGAGCAAGCGCCAGGAAGAATTTGTCAAAAGAGCAGGATTCGCTTTAATGGCGGCTTTGGCTTTTCACAATAAATCATCGGATGATAAAAAATTCCTGAAATTTTTTCCAATTATAAAGCGGGAAGCTGCCGACGAAAGAAACTTTGTCCGCAAGTCCGTGAATTGGGCGCTCCGCCAAATCGGCAAAAGAAATAAAAACCTTTGCTCTCAAGCGCTGAAACTCGCCCGAGAAATTAAAAAAGAAAACCCGGCGAGCAAATCCGCAAATTGGATCGCAAACGATGCGATCAGGGAATTAAACGAAAAACATTTTTTGCAAAATCAAAAATAATTTGATTGATTTTTTTTATTGATTTTATGGTTAGAATGGGGTAAAATTAGACAGATGAGATTATATTCTGTGTTGAATGAATACAGACATAATCAAACGGACGAGTTATTTTAATAAATTTATGCCAAAAATAAAAGATATTCCCAAAATAGATCGCCCAAGGGAAAAATTTCTCAAAAAAGGAGCTGACGCGCTTTCGAAAAGCGATCTTTTGGCGATTCTATTAGGCAGCGGCATAAAAGGAAAAAATGTCAGGCAGCTTTCAGAGAATATCATTAAAAAATTCGGCAAAAACTTTTTAAATATAACCGTTGACGATCTATTGGAAATTTCAGGGATTGGCCAAGCTAAAGCTTTGCAAATTACTGCCGCGATTTCTTTGGTAAAAAGATTCTGCGCGGACGAAAAATCAAACGAGATTATTGTTAAAAACTTTCAAGATGTTTTATCTCTCGCCTACGATCTAAGAGACAAGAAAAAAGAACATTTGGCATGTTTGTATCTTAACGCGAGAAATTCCTTGCTCAAAAAAGAAATTATCAGCGTGGGCTTGTTGGATAAAGCTCTGTTGCATCCGAGGGAAATATTTTATCCGGCGACGGAATTGAATGCCGCCAGCGTTATCCTGATTCATAACCACCCGTCAGGCGATTCTTCTCCAAGCGAAAAAGACAAGCAAATTATCGAGAAAATAACTCAAGCGGGTGAAATAATGGGAATACCAGTTATTGATTTCATTATTGTCTCTGAAAATGATCATTACAGTTTTTTTGAAAAATTAAAAAAGCAAGAGGATAATTTGGATTATGTCGCGGATGGCGCGCAAGGGACTTTATTTGATTTGTTAGAAATTGTAAGACCGGCTTATGAAATTAGTGTTCAAGGAATAGATAAGCATTATTTTCAGCCCCCCCAACCCAGAAAAGGATATTTTCAGTTGCAAAATAGAAGATATTTGGGAAATAAATATAAGTTACTTGGCTTTATTGAAGATATAGTTTCTGAAAAATGCGGGAAAATAAATTCTTTTTGTGATATTTTTGCTGGTACAGGCGTAGTGGGGGAACGTTTTAATAATTCAAAAATTAAAATAATTTCTAATGATTTTCTTTCTGCAAACTATGCTTGCTTGCAAGCATTTTTAGGAACAAGCATCGATATTCAAGAGAGTGTTTCACAAAAGATAGAACATTTAAATAAATTACATTTGGAAGAAGAAAATTACTTTTCAAAACATTTTAGTGGAACTTATTTTTCAGAAGAAAATGCAAAAAAAATTGGAATAATACGAGAAGAAATAGAAAGAATTTCAGAAAATAATAATGAAAAAAGTATTCTGATTTGTTCATTACTTTACGCAATGGATAAAGTAGCAAATACTGTTGGACACTATGACGCATTTAGAAAAGATTTAGATATGTTGCAACCCGTTAAACTTCTAATTCCTCGCATTGATCACTTGAATAATAAAAATAATGAAATCTATAAAGAAGATGCGAATATACTTGTCAGAAAAATTTCTTGCGATGTTTTATATATAGATCCGCCATACAATTCTAGGCAATATTCAGATGCTTATCATCTTATGGAAAATTTAACAGAATGGAAAAAACCAGAAGTTGTCGGTGTAGCAAAAAAAATGGATCGTTCTCATATTAAAAGTGCTTATTGTTTAAAAAATGCGGTTCGATCGTTTGAGGATTTGATTAACAATGCAAGCTGTAAGCATATTTTACTTTCTTATAATAATACCGGTAATTCAAAAGATGAGCGTTCAAACGCAAGAATGAGTGATAGTGATATTTTAAGAATATTGAACAATAAAGGCGATGTAGAAATTTTTGAAAAAGACTATAAAGCTTTTACTACTGGCAAAAGTAATGGCGATAATAACGCAGAGCGTATTTTTTATTGTAAAGTAACAAAATAATTATGAAAAAACCATGGTCAATTACAACGACGCTAAGAAATCCTGAAAGATTAAGGAGCTTTTTGATTATTCTTAAAAAACTAGAAAATTTCAAATGGACTTCGGAAAATCAAATAAAATATCAAATTCTTCTTATTAAAGAAAGGGTTTATGGGTATGGCAGCAAACAATTTTATAATGGACTGTCACAAGCGCAGATTAATTTGATTGATGATCAGGCAAAAGAAATTTCCTTTGAAAAAGCAGAGGAAATTTTTAATGCCAAAAATTACGAAGATCCTGCAATGAGAGGCAGACAATCAATAAATCCGTTAAAAAAGTTTGGATTTGTTGTGATAAAAGATGAGAAAATTTTTATCACAAGTTTAGGCAAGCTATTTTTAGATGATGATTTTGATCTTGGAGAAATATTTTTTAGAAGTTTTATCAAGTGGCAAATTCCAAATCCTGATAGTGATGACTATAAACTTGAGAATGGATACAATGTGGAACCATTTGTCGGCGCTCTCCATCTTATTCGGAAAGTAAACGAAATGTCCAGGAAATCAGGAGAAAAAGAAAAAGGGATTAGCAAAGAAGAATTTTCTTTATTTTGTCCAACCCTTGTTAACTATAAAGATATAGAGCTTTATTCTAAAAAAATTATTGCGCTGAGAGAAAACCTTAAAAACAAAACAAAGCAGCAACAAAAAATAATTCGAGATAAGTATAAAAAAACTTTTGCGCGAGAGTTTTTAGGAAAATCGAATAATGCAGAAATTCAAAAACTATTAAAAAATCTTAAAGATTATGGAGATAATGCCATTCGATACTTTCGCTTAACTCGTTATATTTATATTCGTGGAGGCGGTTTTTATATTGATCTGGAGCCAAGGAGATCGGTTGAGATAAATGCTTTACTGGATTTTGATAATGCTCAATCTAAAACATTTACATCAAAAAAAGAATATTTAGACTATATTTCTAATATTTCGGAGCCAAAACTACCTTGGGAAACTAAAGAAAAGCTTATTGAAATTGCCATAAAAATTCTTGAAGACATAAGGTTGTTTGAACAGGAAATAAAAGTAATATCAAAAGAGTTTTTGGATTATAAGAAATTAGACGAGATTGGGTTAAAAAAATTTATTGAAAATATAAGGAATTATCGAAGAGAGCTACAGGATAAACAAAATCATCAAAAATCACAAAACACGGAACAAATTAAATCTTACATTCAAGAATTTGAAAATATTTTTGAATCTGAAGATAGACCTATATTGCTTGAAAAGTTATCATCACTAGGTCTTAATGCCCTAAATGATGCGTTAAAAATACATCCAAACTATCCAGTTGGCGATGATAATGAACCAACATTTACAGCTCCAGCAAACACGCCAGACATAGAGTGCTTCTATCAGGGTTTTAATGCTATTTGCGAGGTAACAATGCTAACAGGCAGGGAACAGTGGTATAACGAAGGACAGCCTGTGATGAGGCATTTAAGGGATTTTGAAAATAAACATAGTGATAAAACATCCTATTGTCTTTTTATTGCTCCAAAAATGCATCGTGATACAATTAATACTTTTTGGACAGCTATAAAATATGAATATGAAGGAAGGACACAAAAAATAATTCCATTATCAATAAATAATTTTGTATTACTTTTAAAAATTTTAGTTCAAATAAAAGCGGAGAATAAATTTTTAAAACACGGAGAAGTTACTCGTCTGTATGATGAAATAATTGACTCATCAAGTTCTTTTATTGATTCGAATGAATGGCTTAGGAATATTCCCAACGCTATTTCGTTGTGGCAAAAAAGTCTAACCTTTTAAACATGAGTATGAAAAAAAATATTATTTATAATGAAGACTGTATAAAAATACTCAATACAAAAATTGATAAGGGTTCGATTGATCTTATTTTTGCAGACCCTCCATATAATTTGTCTGGCAACGGTTTGAAATGGAAGGGAAGCAAGACTGGCGGAGATTGGTATATGGTAAATGAATCTTGGGATAAAATGACAGCGCCCGAGTATTTGCAATTTACGAGAAAATGGATTGGAGCTTGCAATAAAGTCTTAAAAGACACGGGTTCAATTTATATTGCTTGCAGTTATCACAATATCGGGGAGGTAATGATTGTTTTAAAGCAACTTGATTTTAAAATAAATAATATCATTACTTGGTATAAAACAAACTCAATGCCAAATATGACAAGAAGGGTGTTTACTCATTCAACGGAGTTTGTAATTTGGGCTGTTAAGGGAAGCGGTTGGGTTTTTAATTATGAAAAAATTAAGGAAATAAACCCTGAAAAACAAAAAGATGGATCTGAAAAACAAATGCGTGACTTTTGGGAATTGCCTTTGGTTCAAGGGAAAGAGAGATTGCGAGGAAAAAACGGAAAGGCATTACATCCAACTCAAAAGCCCGAGGAAATGCTAAAACGAATAATCATTGCCTCATCAAATAAAGGTGATACTGTTTTAGATCCATTTCTAGGCAGTGGAACAACAGCTTTCGTTGCAAAAAAATTAGGACGAAATTGGATTGGCATTGAGAAAAGCAAAAAATATGTTGATATGGCTAAAAAAAGAATTTCTAACCATGACTAAAAACACAAAATCACATGCAAAAGATTATCTGCTTGAATATAAAGCCAAAAAGGATACTCCTAAATGGCTTGCTTCTTTAATTCGAAAGGTAATTGATACAAATGCAAAAATTTCCGATGAGGATAAAAACGATATTTTTCAAGAACTTTTAAAGGACAATGAGATTGATACTGAACAAAACACTGCAAAAATCAAAAATGTGAGCGTTGTTAATCAAACGGAAATAATAAGCAATTCAACACCGCAAAAGCTTACCCTACAAAAAATTACTCACATAAAAGGTGTTAATGCTCTTATCCTTAATCAATCAATTACTTTAAGTCCGGCGTGTACTGTATTTTTTGGGCTTAATGGCACTGGCAAAAGTGGATATTTCAGAATTATCCATGAGCTTGCGGGTGGTATTAAATCTAGGGATATTTTAGGCAACATTCACAAGCAAGGAGATGGTTTAGAGGTTGATGTAGATTTTTTATTAGACGACAAAACGCAGAATCCTTTCAAATGGGAAGATAAATCGTTACGTGGTATTGTTCCATTTAATCAGATAAGGGTTTTCGATTCAGAATATTTACCGATTTTCTTAAATGAACGCGAAAGCTCGGTGAATATAGAGCCACTTGGATTAAATTTTTTTCAAGTGATTGCAACAATTATTGATGAATTTAAGGAGAAGTTAAATCAAACCCAACAACAAAAGCAAAATCAATGTCCCGACCTGCAAACACTAATCGATATTATTCATTCTGATGATCTAAAAACATTGCTTGGAAAAACTTCGTTAACAGAACAAGAAAAAGAACAAATAGATGATAATAAAAATTTTTCCAGTGAGGACGAGGAAAAAATCGATCAGTTTAAAAAAGATAAGGCGAACATTGAAAAGAATACTACTGAGGACAGTAAGAAAGTTTTAAATCAAGAAAAGAAGGAAATAGATGACCTCAAAGAATACCTGTTAAAGATTAAAACAGACATTGAAGAATTAACAAAAAATACTTCATCCGCGATCAAGGATTACTTAGAAAGAAAAAAGGGCAGAGATGAACGAGCGAAAGAATTTGAAATGTTAAAAAATATTCCTTCTCAAAATACTGAGGAATGGCAGTCTTTTATTGAATCGGCAAAAGAGTATGGAGACACGATTGATAATTCTGTTCTGAACAAAGATGAGAGATGTATTTATTGTCATCAACCATTAAGCAAAGATGCCATAAAACTCGTACAAGCGTACGCTCAATTTTTGAATGACCAATCACAGCAAAATTTTAAAAAAGCAGTAGATAAAATTTCCGAATTAAAAGTAGAAAGCCACAATTTAGCTACAGATTTTTCATTTTCCGAAAGTCTCAATCAAATTTTAACTGATGTACATAATGAACAAAAACAGAATTACAAAACATTGGTAGGACAAGCGATAGACGAAGTCAGGAAACAAAAATCAATTCTTGAAAAAGTAATAAAAGCTAAAATAAAGGTTTCTGAAAAATTTACCTTGGACTTATTAAAGACGGATGAAAAACTTGAGGAAATATCAGAAAAAAAACAACATGAACTTAACAGCTTGCGACAATCTGATACGCAGAAGGCACAGAAAATAAGCGAACTTGAAAGAGAAATTTATAAACTCGAAGATAAGCAAAATATTTCAAAACGGAAAACAAAGATTGAGGGCTATTTTTTCACTTGCGGATCTATTCAAAAATATGAAGGTGTCAATCAGGCGATAAACACTAGAGGAATTACAGAATTGGGATCAAAAGCGCACGATGAGCTTTTGACTGGTTCAATAAGAAAATCTTTTGAAGACGAACTAAAAGCCTTAGGCAAAGATATTGAAGTTAGTCTTGAAAAGACAGGCGCAGGAAAAGGATCTGTTCGCACAAAGCTTAAGATTTTAGGAAACGATGTTCGTGATATTTTAAGCGACGGAGAACAAAAAGCTGTGAGTCTTGCATTGTTTCTCGCAGAGACTGAGAGCCAAAACAATAAACGCCCAATAGTGTTTGATGATCCTGTTACTAGTGTTGATCATGAAGTGGCTGACTTTTTGGCTCAAAAACTTTTATGTTTGTCATTGGATAGACAAATTATTATTTTCACACACAATAAACTTTTTTACGACTCTTTGGTTTATTGGGGTAATAATTTAAAAGATGAGAAAAATAATAAAACTCATCATGTTTGCAAAAACTACACACAGAAAGGTTGTAATGGTGGGGGTTGCCATGTTTACACTTACAAAGTAGATAGAGAAGCAAAGGATAAAACAGGCAGAATATTTGAAGCACAGAATGAGTCATGTAGTTATTATATTAAAAAAGCCGAAAATGAAATGAAAGGCGATTATTCGTTAAGTTGTGTAGCTAGTTATTTGAAATCAGCTATTGAGCATTATATTGATGAGAAAATATTAAATAAACAAGGTCTTATAAAGGATAAAAAAGTTAAGGATCATATTGAATGGAAAATGCTAAAAGGCCTTAATCCTGACGCAAAGATTATAGATCAATTAAAAATCTACTGGGACGATCTGAGCAATAGAGGAACGCATTTATCAGCAAATTCTTCAGAAAATCCGCTAAAGACTGAAGATTTAAATACAATAATAACTTTTTTAAAATCTTAGATTTTCGACAATTTTGCCCATTTGAGATAAGATAACGATTTAAGGCGGCGCGCCAATGAAATTGGCACAGCCTCAAATTCCGCCAAAAAAAGAATTGTGTCTCCGCCCATCCGAACCAAACAAAAAGGCAAAAAATCTCATTATGAAAATAAACAAAACAACATCCATGAAAACATTTAATGAACTTTTTGAGACAATTTTAACCGGAAATAAAGACGACAGCCGCAAGGCGGCAAGAGAGGTGAGAAAGTTTTTATACAGCTCGCATGGCGATCAATACGATAGTATCAAGTCAATCATAGAAAACGCTCCCAAAGAATATGGGAAAATCGCGGAAGATTGGCGGGAAGAAAACTTTGTTGTAGCCGTGTCGGTTTTATATTTTTTGCATGGCAGGGAAAAACAGCCCGATTTTATTTTCCCATGGTTATTTTATTTGCTTCTGAATAAAAACGGCAATATCAGGCATGCCGCCGTGCGTATGATAGAGCACGAAATTGGGCCGCTTACCGTACACATTCGCTTTCCTAACGAGAAACTGAGCAATCGGCTAGGGATAAAACAAGCCGATGAAATTTTGTTTAATTTATTTATCAAGTTGAATAATTTGTTGGTTGATTATTGGAAACCGGCGTACAAAAAATATAAATATATTTCATCTTTGCCCGCTATTCCGTATAAATCAATTCAGATGGTTTTGGGCCGGATGAAAGAGGATTGCGGCGAAACATATATAAAGCGATTAGAAAGCCGCTTGCGCGAATCAAACAAATAGGCAATTTAAAAACTCTAAATTATCGCAAAAAAGCAAAGAGAAATTCAATCAATTGCCGCAGCAAGAAAAAAAATAATTTTATTCAAGCGCTTATTTTTTATTGACAAATTTCATCAATACGCTATAATTAAATTATGAAATCAATCAAAAGCCAATTAAAATGCTGTTACTGTAAAATCCGGAAAATTCGGCTGGCTTTTAATTGTTGCAGATGCTAAATAACGTTATATTAAAACAAATACAAAGAGCCAACCGAAAAGGTTGTTTTTTTATTACCGTGAACCTTAAACCATAATTCTTTGTCATTTCGAATCCGTCAGTAGACGGTGAGAAATCGCTTAGACTCGCTGCTTTGCAATGTTTAAGGGATTCCTCTCCGCCCACTGGCGGATCGGAATAACAGAAAAAGAGCAGTTTTTAACTTAAAAAATTAACCAATAAAATAAAAAACCATGATTCATGAAAACATATTAACTCTTATCGGCAAAACGCCGATGGTGAAAATAAACAAATTGACCGGCGAAAATGACGCCAAAATTTTGGCGAAACTCGAAGAATACAATATCGGCGGATCGATCAAAGACCGAATGGCGCTATATCTAATCGAAGATGCCGAAAAAAACGGCCGAATCGACAAAAATAAAATCTTGCTGGAAGCAAGCTCCGGAAACACCGGAATCGCCATGGCAATGATCGCCGGCGTCAAGGGGTATAAAATCACTATAGTTATACCCGAGTCGATGAGTGTGGAAAGAAGAAAATTAATCAAAGCATATGGCGCGAAATTGATCCTGTCCCCCGGCGAAAAAGGCACGGCTGGCGCAGTAGGGATGAAAAATGATATGCTGGCTGAAAACCCGGAAAAATATATCAATCTCGACCAATTCAAAAACCCGGCCAATATCCAGGCGCATTATGAAACAACCGGCAAAGAGATCTGGGAACAAACTGAAGGAAAATTTGACATGGTAATCCTGAGCGTCGGCACAGCCGGCACCGGAGTCGGAGTTTCACGACGGCTGAGAGAATATAATCCCAAAATAAAAATCATCGCGGTAATGCCGGCGCTTGGCGCGCCTATACAAGGACTCAGAAACCCCAAAGAGCCAAACCCAACTCAACTTTTTGATTCCGGCGCTTTTGATGAAATAATAGAAATATCAAAAGAAACAGTTCCTGCCACTCACCAAATTGGCCGAGAATTGGCGAAACAGGAAGGAATTCTAGCTGGTATGAGTTCTGCCGCCGCAATGTATATCGCCCTCGAAAAAGCCAAAGAATTGGGCAAGGGTAAAACTATCGTGGTAATTCTGCCCGATACAGGCGAACGATATTTAAGCACGATTTTATTTGAATAAAAAACTTTTAAATACGGATGGTTTTTCTAACAATTTTACGCGTGTTTCTCAACCGTAAAAAAATAAAGAATGGGACCGTCTTTTTCCAGATTAATTCCGCCTTTCTGGCAAGCAATTTGAAATTGCTCGTCAATAGTATCGATTTTATCCAAATCCGGCAAAAGAAGCCCGCAACGGCCGTCAGCGCATCGGACAATAAGCCCGTGTCTTTTGGGATTATGCTTTTTAATATCTTCAACCAATTGGGGCGAACTTAGAATGCTGACTTCGTATTTTAAATATGGCAAATCACTTTTATCAATCGGCAAAAATCGATGATCCCTTGAACAAGCGGATATTGCGTTATCAATGATCTCTTGGCCAATATTTTTTTTGGCCGGCAAATAAGTTCCGACGCAACCGCGAAGCTCATCGCTTTTAAAAATCGTGACAAATACTCCGGATTTTCGGGAATAAAACTCCTCTGGCAAACCTTCGAGAATTTTAATGATTTTTCCATTTTTTATATATTCTTCGGTTGTTTTTTGAGCTAATCGCGTATATTCATCCATAAAAATATTTAATAATTATTCCGAATTGCGAAATAGCCCTTTTCTGTCATTGCGAGCTTCGTCAACAAACAGGCGAAGCAATCTCTAGAATAGTTAAAAATTCAAAGCGCAAAGTGCAAAGTTGCAGTTAAAAGTTTAAAGTTTTTAATTTTTCAATTATTGATTATCGCTAACTTTTAACTTTAAACTCGACTTTTAACTTTAAATTTTGAACTTTGAATTATACAGAGATTGCTTCGTCGCTTCGGCTCCTCGCAATGACAAATAGTTATTTCTTAATTCAAAGTATTTAAAACATCCTGCCAACCATATACCCAACCCCGAACGGCCCTTCGTAATTCAGTAAATTAAAATCATATCTTTGCCCGCTGAGAATTCCTAAAAGCATAATTATGGAGCGCAATCCGCACTCGCCCGCTTCCTCGACAAGCGCTTTGTCAAGCGCTAAAATTTTTTTGATTTTCCTATTTTCCAAATGTTCAATTATCGTCCGATCGAATTCTTTCCCTCGGGCGGAATACCCCGCCGGAGCGCCGGGAATCAAACGATGCGAAAGATCCCCGCTGGCGATTATCGCGATTTTTTTTGAATCATCGCGCGAAACATTGCCAATTATCTTGCCATATCGAAAATGAACCGAATAATCCAAAAAAGTAAAAGAAAGATGAACAATTTTCGGCTTGATATTTTTTGTTAAATAATAAAGCGGCACCAGCGCGCCGTGATCAAGCGCGCTCTCGCGAAAATGCGCGCTGATTTTTTCATCCGGCGCCGAATCGCGAATTTTGCCGGCAATTTCCAAATCATTGCTGAATTCAAATTTTTTTGCCAAACCAAAATCCAGCAAATCCCCTTTTAGCTTCTCCCGCGAATTAATTCCAAAAGAATCAAACTCGGGCGGCGCGTGCGGAGAAACAATAATAATCGTATCGGGCTTTGCTTTTTCCAAATCTTGCCGCAAGCGCTCCATTGCCAAAATCGTTTTTTGGACTCGCTTTAAATTCTTCCCCCTGCCAATGCCTGGAATAATTATCGGCGGATGAGGCGCGATAGCCGCAAAACAAATCATAGATTATAAATTAGGCCTGCTGGCGCTAATTTCGCGGACACTCGCAGAATTAACGCAGAAAAACGCAGACAATATTGAAATTCCTTAACGATTAATTAATTTGCTAACTGAACACTCCCTCGATTTTCCTTCCGCAAGGATTGCTTATCAATTTCCAAAACAATTAATAATTTTTTAAAAAAGCGCCTATGCCAAACCTGTCAAATTTTTTATGGCTATGGAATAACTGCTTGATTTTTATTTTATTTTTTATCGCCTCCTCGATAATTTCATCAGCTAAATCGCTCGCTTTTGCCGTTTTGCCTCCGCACGACAAACAAGCGACCGGAAGCAAAGAAATACGATGGCAGGTCTCGCAAACAAACCCCGGCTCCTTGCAATTAGCACCGATAACAAACATTTTTATCTTATGAAGATAAAGGTTTTCTAAAACCGATCCTATCCCCGCCACCGCCGCCCATATTTTTCCCTCTATACCGTCCAATAAATCCTTTACTATTTTTTCCTCCATTTTTCTATTATATTCGTTCACCGCTTCCAAGCTTTTTCTTTTTATGCGGTTAATATGATAATGAGGCAAGATGCGCCATGTTCCCGCCACTTTTTTCGCCAGGCGCTTATCCAAAAGATTTATGAACTTTGCCGTATATTCTTTACGCGCGCCAATAATCAAATAATCGCATTTATTTTTTAAAAAATAATCCCCCGCCGCCAAAGCGGCTTTTTTTAAATGCCTCGCCAGATGATCCTCGATATGGCGCTGGATTCGCGTTTCATTCAAACCTTTCCAATCCGCCCTGGCGGCATTGATCCTTTGCGGAACATCGCTCTCTGAAACATCCGAACTTCCTTCTATTTTTCCCATAAAAATATTAAAAATCCTGAACTTGTCCCTCTCAAGCGCAACCGCGGCATAGTTGGGAAAATTTTCCAAAACGCTGGCCAGAGGATGTATGTAATAATCGGCCTCGACAACAATCCTTGAACGGATATAAACCGGAACCCGATAAATTATAATCCTGGATTTTTCCCTAAGGAAAAAAACCAGAGTCCTGGCTTCGGAAGGCAATCGCAAAAAATTAATTTCTTTTTTTATCAAACCTATCATCGCCAAAATTTTTTTCTTAGCCGATTTTGAATATTCTTTGTCTTTTTTAATCTTCTCCGTTTCCCCGGCTAAAATAGAATTGGCCTCGGATCTGAAATTAACATCCGGCTTCAGTCCCAAATAAAAGCTCAAAGCGAACTCTCCATTTCGCTTGCTTTCGGCCAATTTAGCCAAATCGCTTTTTCCCAAAGATTTAATTTGCAAATTATTATTTTTCATTTTTATGTTTTTATATTTTAAAATTTATTGCAATATAATTATAAAAAAGATAAGTGAATTTTAAATGAAGAAGAAAAAAGCAATGCGAACCGACTATAAAATAAATTGATAAAAAACCGCCAGGCGCTTCGTGTAATTTTTCTTTCCCGCATCCCAAGCGCCATCGCAAATAATTAAACTAAAACGCGCTTTGCCGCGAATACCAGGAAGATTCTCTGTTTATCTTATCAACAATTTGCTTGGTTATTTTCGATGATGGATAAAACTCGGTATATTCTTCCGCCAATAAATTTACGCCCGCCAAACGTTTGATAACTTCCTCCCTGTTGGCGCCGGACATAAGCAGAATCGACGCCAAAGCAAAAGTTTCTGCGTCAATTTTTGCCGATTGAAAATTATTAGTCATAGCGACGATACCGGTTAAAAACAGATCCGCTATCCCGCTGTCCAAGGCATCGCGCGAAAGCATATTGGCAATTTCGGCTATAATTTCTGAAACGGATGAATGCGGCTGAATTAAATTAATATTGCCATATTTTTTATTTTCAGCGCGGCAATCAATATTTACAATCGCAGTCTCGGAAAAAAAACAGGCATTATCATAATAAATTTTTCCCAAAGATTCTAAATCCGGACTTCCCGCGGTAAAAATCAAATCATAATTAAATTTCAATAGATCAATACGCGGTTTTTCAAGCTCAAAATTACTGCCCGCCGTAGCAAGATTAATTTTTAAAATATTGCCTTCTTGCTCATAGGACAATTCTTTAATTTGACTTTCCCCTGTGTCAAACGAAATTTTATATAAACAGTCTCCTTGAATGCCGTTCTCAATTATTTTTTTATCCGCCAAAAACAAAAATTTTTCCGGAATAGCGATCGAGCAGGCAATGCGCGGATTTTTTTTATTCTTTTCTAAAAATAAATATAAGCCCAGAGCTCCGCTAACCGCGTCAATATTAAAATTTTCCGGAATTAAAATTAAAGGATTGGAGCTTTTTTTAATCAAATCGCAGGCTTGTTTTTTGTTTTCTGAATTCATAATACGCTCTCTTTCCCCTCCTGTAATCAATATTCTACAAGCGCCTGATAATCTCCTCTCGATCGGCTCCGGCAGACATCAAAGAAGCCGTAAGACTGAAAATTTTATGATCAATTTTTAGAGATTGAAAATTATTTGTTTCACTGATAATTCCAAAAAGCAATAGAGTGGCGATTTTCTGATCCCATTCGGACCCAATAAGCTCCCGAGTCAAGCCCGCAACGCGCTCCGAAAGAAAGCGGGAAACAACCTCCATAAGATTAGCGCCTCTGAATTGATCGGGAAAAGAACTGCCGATGCTAATAATGGGTGTTTTGGAAAAAAATTCTTTATTTTCAAGGTAAAAATGCCCGAGTGACTCCATGCTTAACACGGCTACGGCGATAATTAAATCATGGGCAAAATTTGAAGGATCGACGGTTATCGACTCGCGGCTAATGCCGCTGGCTTTGGTGGATAAATAAATAGTCAGTATTTTATCTATTTTTTCATAAGTCAGCTCTTTGATATTATCCTCGCCTACATTGATTAAAATTTTATAAAGACGCTCCGTGGATATTTTATCCGTTATCGAATTTATTTCAGGCAAGTAAGAAAACTTTTCCGGAATATCTCCCAAACAAACTATTTGCGGATTTTTATTGATTTTTTTTAATGCCAAAAAAAGCGCGAGGGCGCTGGCTATTGCCGCGCCTTCTGTTTTCTCGGGGATTAAAATCAAAGGCGACTCGCTTTTTTTGATTAATTCGCCTGCCTGTTGCTTTGAATCCGGGTTCATAAAAATATTTTAAGCAAAAATTAGCCGCGCTTATCGTCCATAGAAACAAAATCGCTAAAAAAATCCGACTTGTTAAAATCTAAAAAGCAAATCATAAATTCTTAATTAATTTGCTAACTGAACACTCCCTCGATTTTCCTTCCGCAATACTCGCATTTTCCGCTTCTCGGACACTCGCTTACCTCATAAGCGATTCTTTTTATAAAGTTTTTTTGGCAATCGGGGCATTGAGTGTTTTTAAGATCTCCGTCTCGAACATTGCCCGCATAAACATATTTCAATCCTTCTTTGCGGCCAATCTCGCGCGCTTTTTTGATTGTCTTGGCCGGCGTATCTCCGAGATGCTGAAGCTTCCAAGATATTATGGCACTAAAAACATTAACATGCCAAGGAACAAAATCACCGAGCTCTCTTTTAATAAATCCGGCAATTCCCTCAAGCATTTTTTCATCATCCGAAAGGCCGGGAATAACAAGCGTTGTTATTTCGAGCCACACGCCTTTTTCAGCCAAATATTCGCAGTTTTCCAGCACCGGCTCCAGGCGCGCGCCGCAATTCGTTTTATAAAAATTATCATCGTAGGATTTTATGTCTATGTTAATCGCGTCAAGCCACGGCAGTATCGAATCCAGCGCTTCGCGCGACATATAGCCATTGGAAACCCAGATATTTTTTAAGCCTTTTTCTTTTGCCAGTTTCATCGTATCCAAGGCGTATTCCAAAAAAACAGTCGGCTCGTTGTAAGTATAAGCGATGCTTTTACAATTATTTTTTACGGCTTCTTTTACTATTTCTTCGGGGGATATTTCAAAACTCCAATCAAATTTATGATATTCCCTCTCTCTTCCTTTATAATCGAACATCTGGGAAATATCGTAGTTCTGGCAATTATCGCACCGAAAATTACAGCCGAAGGATCCAAAAGAATACGCATAACTTCCGGGCAAAAAATGAAAAAGGGGCTTTTTCTCGATTGAATCAATATGCAGCGCGATAGCTTTGCCGTAAGCAAGAAGATTCAGCTTGCCGCCAATATTTTTTCTAATTCCGCAAATACCGACATACCCGTCTTTAATCCTGCAAAAGTGGGAGCAATTTCGGCATTGAATATCTTCTGAATCTATTTTTTTATAATTTAAACATTCTTTCATGGTTTTTTTCAAAGCTAATAATTATTTTTCCTTTATTTTAGCCTTTTGTCTATACGCATCACTGCTTATAAATTAAATATATAGGAAATAATATAAATGTCAACCCTGTTAAATTGCTTCACGCCGCCCTAAGGCGCCATCCTCGCCGAGTCTAGGCGGGGATTTAACAGGGTCAACCCTGTTAAATAAAACCTTTCGAGGTTTTGGACTGTTTTATAGTCCATTTAACAGGGTCAATGCAAAAACCGCCAAGGAAAAGACTTTCCTAAGGCGGCGCTATTATGCTAAAATTCCTATTTATTCGCTTTTTTTCTCTTCATAATCCTAAAAAATCCGCATATATCGAGAAGCAAAGCGGCGCCGAAAATTGAAATGAATTTCCAATAATTTTTTTCCGTTTCATCAAGATCCTTGATCGGCCGATCCACGATGCTTTTGGCGCGTATCGAGGATAAATTAACCGAATTAGAAACAGAATCGATAAGGTTTATAAAAAATGTTTTATTATCGGGAGCGCTTCCGATAAAATTAGACGAAACAAATTCCGAACCGCCGATCACATAAACCAATCCGCTTTTTGAATCTTCCGCTTTCGGTTGAGAAAAAGCGACTATTGTTTTTTTAACTCCTTTGGGGGCAGGCAAAGCGGCATCGGGCAATAAATTAAAAGCGCCGGAAACAGAATCCGACTGATTGCTTGAAGCAACCAAAGATCTAGCCGCGTAATCCGCGCTGTCCGCAAGCGTCAAAGAAGACACCCATGGAAATATTATCGCCTGAAGGCCCGCCAGCGAAGCGCTGTCGCCGAAATTCTCTTTTTGCGCCCGGACGAAAAAAGGATATGGCTTGCTCACGGTGAAAAAATTCTGGCTATAGGTAATGCTGGAATTATACCGGTCATAGATCAGATCCTCATTGATCGTCACGCCATAATTCTTCACGAGTTCGTTTATATTATTTTTAACCGGAGCGGCATTTAAATTATTTTGCTTGTCAACATTAACCATTTCCGTCAAAACAACCAAATTTCCGCCGTTTTTTACATAATCGTTTATCATCGCTATTTCCTCTTTTGTTATTTCTGCCGAGGGACCGGCGATAATCAAGGTTTTGGGATTTACAAAAACCTGCTCGGGTTTTTCTTCTTCTGTCGCCGCGGCTTTTTCATAATAAAATCCTTTTTTGTCTCCGACGCTCATTATTTTTAGAACCGAGACATTGTAGTATTTCTCTAATCCCGCGATCGCAACTTGCTTTTCCCCATGCCCTTCGAGAAACGCCAGATTTTCTTTGCTTTCGCGGGAAACAGAATATACGGCCGAAATAAAATCATACTCAATATTGGCAACGGACTGAATTACCGGAAGCGCTTCTCTGACAATGGCATCACCCTCGCCGGCGGTAATTTCCGCGCCAAAAAATCCTTGCTTCACTTCATATTTATCCTTCGCGATAACATTAAATTGCATTTGAGGAATTCCTTTTTGAGCAAGTTCCATAACCTTCTCTTGATTATTCTCAGGAGCTTCATAAGCAATCTTTAATTTCGCGCCTGCAATATCTTGATACTGATTCATTAAATCTTCCAACCGCGTTCGGACATTTTCCAAATCAACCGGCAGATCTTTAGAAATATAAAATTTTACGCTTACCTCTTTGTTAAGATTTTTCAAAATATCTTTTGTCGCTTCGGAAGTGGTATAAATTTCCTCCTCAGTCAAGTCAAGATAAATATATTTCTGCGCCGCTAAAATATTCACGCCAGCCAATAAAGCCAATACCAGCAATACCGAGCTTAGCGATTGATCAAATATGTTTTTAGTTAGTCTTGACATAATTTTTATTTATGATATAATCCAAAGTCATATTAATATGCATGGAGGTGCAAAAATGACAACAAAATCGAGTAAAATAATCTATGCTGCAGGACTTGCTATATCTGTTATAATAATTATAACATTCGGAGGAAGTTCTACGGAAAAAACTATTGGAATTGTAGGAAGTGCAATTATCTTTGTTCTTGGAATGGGATTTAGCTTCTTAATAGAACAAGGCGAGGATGAGGATGAAAAAATCGTAGAAAAATAACTTTAGGCATCAATTTTAATAAAATTGCTCTGCCTTATTTTTTTGTCATTTAATCATTTGAAATTGATTTGTCATTTGTCATTGGAAATTTGTCATTTATCCCCTACTTCCAATTTCTTAAGCTTATCACTCTGGCATTTAAAAATAAAAAGAAAGCGATGACTGATAAATAATAAACCACATCCGCTAAAGAGATCACGCCGCGCAAAATGGAATTAAAATGCGCGCTAAAACTTAAAAACTTCGCGGCGCTCGCGATCCAAGCAGGCAGCGAACCGATTATAAAAGAATTGCCTATAATATAAAATCCGAAAATAATCACCACTGCCAAAATAAAAGAAACAATCTGATTTTTAGTGATAGAAGAAACCCAAAGCCCCACCGCGATGTAAGCCGCGCCCAAAAGAAGCGAGCCGATATAGCCGGCCAGAATCACTCCTTTGTCAGGCGTTCCCAAATCAGCTACCATGATCGGGATCGCTACTGTCAATAAAAGCATCACGGCCAGAAAAATAAAGCTGGAAATAAATTTGGCTAAAACCAATTCCGAGCTTCGAACCGGAAAAGTAGTAAGCACTTCAATCGTGCCGCTTCTTTTTTCCTCAGACCATGCCGCCATTGTCACTGCCGGCAAAAAAAACATAAAAATAATCGGCAATAAATCGAAAAAATCCCGCATCGAGGCCTGCGCGCTAAGAAAAAAAGTCTGAATAAAAAGCCATCCGCTAATAACCAAAAACACCGAAATCACCACATAGCCAAGAGGCGAAATGAAGTAAGAATTTAATTCTTTTTTTACTAAAGTAGAGGTTCTGCTCATAAAATTACTAATTGACCTAATCAATACCCAAAATCTAAATAAATTCGAAATACGAATATCGAAATACGAAACAATTTCAAAATCATAATGACCTAAATTCTAAACGTTTAGAACATTTGAATTTTGGTTATTTGAATTTGTTTCGGATTTCGTGCTTCGTGCTTCGGATTTTTAATTTTTTATTTCGCGCTTCAGATTTCAAACTGTTGGGATTTGATTAGAAATTAGAATAA
Source organism: Patescibacteria group bacterium (assembly GCA_018896765.1). Classification (GTDB taxonomy): domain Bacteria; phylum Patescibacteriota; class Minisyncoccia; order JAHIHE01; family JAHIHE01; genus JAHILZ01. The sequence goes on from JAHILZ010000034.1 coordinate 38,566, forward strand.
TTAGAAATTAGAAATTTAAACATTGTTAGTTTTTAGTTAGATTGATAAATACATCTTCCAGATCAACTTGCTTATGGACGAATTCCAAAAGCCCTGCCCCTTCCTCGACCACCAGACTCGCAACGTCTTTGCGGATATCATTTTCCACGCCGGTAATGACAGCTATCTTATTTCCTTCTGCCTTTACTTCTTTAACTCCGCCAAGCGCTTTGATCTTAGCAATCAAATCAGAAGTTATTTTTTCCACTTCAATATTAATAGTCGCCTTGCCTTTTTCCTCGCTCACCAGATCTTCCGGCGCGCCATCGGCGACAATGCGCCCTTTGTTAATAATCAAAACTCTCGAGCAGGTCGCCTGAACCTCGCTCAATACATGGCTCGAAAGTATTACGGTTTTTAATTTGCCTATTTCTTTTATCAAGTCCCTGATTTCAATCCTTTGGTTAGGGTCCAATCCCGTAGTCGGCTCGTCTAAAATCACGATTTTAGGATCATGAATAAGCGACTGGGCAATTCCCGTTCGCTGGCGATATCCTTTTGAAAGAGTCGAAATCTCGGAATTTTTCTTTTCTTTCAGCCCGCATTTATTTAAAACATAGGTAACTTTTTCGTTCAGATCATCCTCCGCAATCCCTTGCATTTTGCCGACAAATTCCAAATATTCCCGAACCGTCAAATCCTCGTAAAGAGGCGCGTGCTCGGGAAGGTACCCGATCTTGCTTTTGATTTTCTCGTGATTCGCGAAATCGCTTATGTCAAAACCGTCTATCAAAACTTCGCCGCCGTCCGGCTTAAGAAAAGTGACCAAAATCCTTAAAAGCGTGGTCTTTCCCGCGCCATTCGGACCTAGAACGCCGACGACTTCGCCTTCTTTCATTTCAAAAGACACGCCGTCAAGCGCTCGGACTTCCCCGTATTTTTTAGTTAAATCTTCTACTTTTATCATATAAATCTTTGGCTTTTGTCGAAAAGAAAAAACCGTATTTATTAATCCATTTAATAAACAACGATTTTAAAAAACTTCTGATATAATTCTATAACAAGTTTTTATTTTTGGCAATAGCGCTGTAGTTATTACGCTCCAATGTCACCCTATTTATGACGCTACGATGTCACTATTGCTTCTGAAAGATTTGATGTTAAGCTCATGGGCGTCATCTTTATAGCTTAAAAACAGATTCGATTCGCATAATCGCATAGAAACAATTATTGTGTATTTGTAAGAATAAAAGCATTTAAAATGTTTAATAAGAGATTGCCTAAAAATTAAAATAAAATATTCCTAATTAATTTTAACGTAACTGCTTTATCTATCAAGGTGACATTTAGAGTAATAACAACATGTTACTTTTTGTGGATAAGTTATAAAATTTATTTACGATGAAATTTCTTGTCTAATTTTAACTCGCTCGGCTTTATGCCGACCCGCAATTGGCTCTGATCTGACATTTCCGCCTAACCAATATCTATCGTATCAAAATGATACGATAATTGCAAGAGTTTGTACCAATCAAAAATAACTATCCTGCACTGAAAGCGGAATATATAGGGTTAGAACCAACAAAAACACTAATGGATAAAACAAAAACAGAGGCTCTTGCCTCTGTCCGTACACGCTAGCTCCCCTTACTGGACGCATTCAGAACATTTGATTGGAAGGGGTTAAACCAAGAATTTACATTATTAACATCTTTATTCCAAGCAACATGCTAATTAAAACCTATTTCTTTAAGAAAAGTTTTTGGTGTACGTAAGTTGTGGATGTTTAGAATTTTACATACGTCTGGAATTTTATATAAATCAGTGGGTTTTATTCTTGGACTCTCTCGAGAAAAAATACCTAATTTATTAGCTTCAGCGTAAGCTATCAAATATGTGTCCGCTGTGGATTTAAATGTAGACTGATTAATCATATTATACTTATTATTTATGCCTACGGCACGACTTCGATCAACATCATCAATCTCTTTAACAATCCCCTTTTGGACTTGTTTTTTACACCATTTAAGCAAATCCTTGTCATACTTAATCTCGTCGACAATAATATTAAGAAGTACCCACTTATCCTTTTCTAAAGCATCACTAAATTCCGACCAAAAAACATCGTTTAATTTAAGAGTAATTGGCTTCCATAAAGAAAAACCCATTAAAATGTTTGTATCCAACAAGTATTTAGTTTTTACCGGATTATTTACCATAGATGTTCAACAGAAAAATTAAGCAAACTAGAAGCTTCTGTATATCCAATTTTATTTTCAAAGTAAAACTTGGAAACCAACTTATTGAAGAGAAAACCGTTAGAATCCTTCATATTATTAACATGATTCCCACCTTTTTTCTTTCTCATATTTTTAAGATTCTTTTCAAATTCATTTTTAATTTCATTTTCTAAATTATCACTTTCTCCGACATGAATCTTGTTTAAATCTTTTAACCTATAAAAAATTGAAAGCGTACTAACTTTATATGTTTCCGAAAATTTATCAATATCAACTTTATCATAATATGTTTTTGAAAAATCATTTCTTGGCAACAATAGCTCAACGGCAACCCTATTACAGAAAATCTCCTCATCATTCAAACCACTATTTAACTTTCTGAAATCTAAACTATTTGATATTGCTTCTGTTTTTCTAAATAAATGGGCTAATTCGTGTGCAAAAGAAAATATCTGTGCCGATAATGAATCTCTTCTGTTTAAAATAATAAAGGGGCAATAATCATTCGAAACAAAAAGCCCTCTCATCTCATCAACATCAATTTTATGATATGAAATTGTTTTGCCAATAAAAATACCGCAATTTTCAGCTTTCTCAATGAGATATTTTAAAACTTTTCTACGAGCATCTACTCCTGATATTCTTTTTATCTCGTTTAAATCAATGTCTAATTTTTCTTTTACAAATAAAGCTAACTGAACCGGGGTTTGCAAATGTTTTCCACTACCTTGCACAGTATTTTTTACACCCTCGTCTTTAAGTTTTTGCTCCAGCCATTCCTGCCTTCTAATAACAAGATTAACAAGCTTTTTAACCCTTTCGCTATCTTCCACTCCCTGACTAACTCGATAATCTGGAATGGTTTTATTTTTTTTAATTAAATGCTCTGAGAAAAAAGCTAGATCTGGAACATTGTATATTTTTGACAACTTATTTACTTGTGTCCAAGTTGGCAATGACTCTCCTTTTTCCCACGACAAAACCAAATCATTTTCTGATTTTGAAAATTTTCTTGAAACAAAAAAAGTAGCCATCCCTACATTTTCGCGGGCAATTCTTAGGCTATCTTTATTTATAAAATCAACCTTTTTCATATATCTAAATGTATTCTTATATAAAATAAAGTTTTTTTCAGATTTGTTGATAGACTTTCTATATTAGTTTATATTTGAAATGTTGTCAATAGTAGTACCCCCCTCTTGTAAAATAATTATACCGCATTATGGTCTTAATGTCTAAATTATTTATCCACAAATTTAACCTGATCAGGTGAATTTTGCATTAAAACGCAACATTAATATTTATATTTAATCTTGCAATTTTAGCCATATTTGATAGGATAAATGCAATAATTGCAACGAGGCAGGAATACGAAAAATTGGCTGAAGCCGAACGAGGCGAAAGTTTGGTTGTGTTTGAATACGGAATGAATGAAGCCCCGATGAAAAATAGTGATGATATAGTGAGGTCGCACAATGACATATTATGCGATGTGTTTTTACCTTTAAAATCTTAAAAAAGATAAAACACGTCGGCATAATATCGCATTATGCGATGACACATATCAGCCTATTTTTTCAAGCGGAATTACTAGCGACATCTATGACAATAAATTAAAAGAATACAAAGAAATACAGCAAGGACTGCTTGAGGAAATGCAGCGGCATAGTATAGCCGATGAAAGCTATTATTTGGCTGTAAATCAAGTATTAAGCATATCGCAAAGGGCTTCAGAAATTTTTGAAAGTTCTGAACCAAACGAAAAACGGCAATTGCTGAATTACTTACTTCAGAACTGCCGTTTAAACGAAAGAAATCTTTTGTTTGAGCTTAAAAAGCCCTTCGATGCACTTGTAAAATATAACAAGTGTCCTGAAATGCTCCGAAGGTTGTCGGACGTCCGAACTGAATATATTCTCAGTCGAGGAAGGTAATAACCTTTTATATAATACTATAAACTATTTAACACGATTCACTATTATCGTGGCTTCTCCTGGATTTCCAGCCGCATCAAAGGCTTTTACGTTAATCGTATGTAAGCCAACGGTTACCTTCTTGGTATTCCAACTATAATTCAAACTTACCGTCGAGCTAGTTGCCGTTTGTTTTCCATCGATATAAAGTTTCATGGATGTCACACCGACATTATCGCTTGCGCTGGCAGTTATCGAAACTGTTCCAATTATATTCGCTCCATTGGCAGGAGCAGTGATCGTTACTGTTGGTTTTTCGGTATCAAGAGTAATCGAGCTGTCCTTGAAAAAATTAACATGTGAAACAGAAGAGATAGGCATTCCGCTCGCATCAAGAGCCCTTACATAAAACACATAATTTGAATTTGCTTTCAATGTACCTGCGTCAATTTGAACGCTCGTGTTTGTAATAGTCTTTGTATTTATATCTTCGGCATTAAGCCAAGCGGTTTGCCAAGGTTCGCTATCGCTGGCAACTCCTGCCGTGCCAAATACCCGCTCAAGTGTGAATTGATATTGTGTGGAATTTGGAAATCCATCCCAGCTGAAATTTAACATGCCTAACCCGACACTGCTGCCACTTACTGGAACAGAATTAACCGTAGCGGAAAAATTAGATAAACTCGGTTGCATTAAAGTAGCAACTTTTGTTTTAATATTTGCCATCGATAAATAAAATCTATCTCCTGGGCAAAGTGTCGCATTTACATCTCTGTGCCCTACTATATTATTTAAATCCATATGCCAAGCGCCATCATTGCGACGGAAATCACTGCTGCCCAGAGCATCTATCCCCCTGCTATCAGCGACAAAGGCAAGAACATTTTCCATTCCTGCCAGCTGAGCGTCAGGAATATCAAAATTAGTAAAATCTCCCATCGCCGAAACTCCAAAACTTCCACTGTTATAGCTTGACGCTTGAGCCGCTTCGACATCGAGTACCATTATCTGGTCTGGGGTAGGGCTAGTTCGCATAACAACATCATGCGTGCCATATCGGCCTTCATAAATATTTCCAGCCGCATCGACTAAAGCATTATAACCAATATCTCCCCAGCCTTGAGTAACAGCGTGATAATAGTAAATAGCCCGAACTGTCGCTTTATTCGTCTCCAAATCCGTCACTCCGTTCGAACTAGCGCCAGCAGTGTGATGCACAATCAGTTTTCTATTTCCGTGATACGAGCGAGGCCATGCTTCGGCGCCTCTTCTTGTCAACCGATAGCTTTCATCAGCGCCCCAATCTTCACGAGAGATTACATTGATGTTTTGTCCGTTAGGTGAGATTTTCGGCGTACCGATAATCCCAGCGATACTTTTCGGCGCAAAGCTTAATTCATTAGTGGTTTGCTTGGACTCTTCTCCTGAATTGATAAAAGTAAATGTAAAATTATTTAATTTTGGAGAGATTCCTTTGCTTGGAATAAATTCAATTTTTGCTTGAGCGAAGCTTGCTTTTTCTACGCCGACCAGAGCGGCAAATACTTCATCGCTTTTCATATCGTCTCTGCCCTCATCGGCTTCCACTGTTGTTTCTATCCACTCGCTGAAATTTATGCCATCGCTGCTTGTTCGAATATAGGCGATGATGAATGCATCGTCAGAAAGTTCTTGCTTCCAGTGCAAACCAATGTAAGTTGCCCCAAAAAGAGATTGAATTACCGGGGTTATATATTCTCCAATATTATCATCCATCGAACTGACTTCGACACCCTGAGCGGTTTCTTTGATCTTGGAATTTTTAAATTCTCCTTTTTCAAAATCCTTTACTGTTTCCAACTTTTTATCAAAAGCCAAAGTTTTATAAATTGTCTTGGCATTAACGACTGGAGAAAAATAAGTTCCTCCTAAAATTAAACCCAAACAAACCAGCACCGCATTAAATTTTAATAATTTTTTGAGCCATCGGTTTATTTTCATGTGTTTTTTAATTTTAATAATTATCTAATATAGATAAATTATATCACTTTTTTTGATATGTGACAAAAAATAAATTTTGAGCAAAAAAAATCCGAAGTCTTAAAAAAACTTCGGTTACTTTAAAATTTTATATATTTTAATATTTGATTCCGTTAATATTTGTAGTTTAAATTACCTCCTTTAGTTATCATTTCCAGAATGACTATACCTGGTTTATTTTCTTTTTTCTCCTTTTGTTGGTGTTCGATCTGGACTTTTATTTCAGTCTGATTTTTCTTGGAATCATATTTTGATTCAACATCAAACTGTTTTTGTGATTGGATTTTTTGTTCCAACTCCTTGATCGAGCTATCTTTATTTACCGAATATTCGGCTTCGATTTTATTGTCTTCCACGGTTATTATTTTTTCGTTATTGTACTGCAGGCTTACGATCTCAGCCTTTGCTTCTTTTCCTTCTTTTTTGTACTTCATTATAAGAAGTAAAGAATTATTAGCCAAGTCTTTGAGCGTGTACTGTCTTAGCTGCCAACCTGCCTCGCTATCCTTGCCGTGGTCTTCTTTATCATCTTCTTTTTTATCTTTGTTTTTCTTTGCAGATAACAAAGTATATACTGCTTCAAGCTTTGTCTCGTTGTCGTAAGCGGTGATGTTTTTTGAAGTAGCATTGAATTTTATAGCTGCTTCAGGAGCTGTTTTATCCACAGTAAAGTTTACGGTTTTTGAGGCTTGATTTCCCGCCAAGTCTATAGCCGATACAATCAATGTATAATTGCCTTCTACGGAAATGTTTGTGCCATTTACAAACAAAACACCATTTAAGGTGATCGATCGGGTATCGAGATTCACATCAGTGATGTTTATAATCGGAGTTACATTGAAATTATAGTAACTCTGGTCAGTCACACCGCTGATGGTGATATTTGGCTTGGTTTTGTCGATTTTGACAGTCTGGTTTTTGACTGATTCAATGTTGCTTGCATTGTCTACGGCTCTGTAGTAGACCATGGCTATACCTTCACTGCTCATATTAAATGGAGCGGTGTAAATATTCCATGTTGCATTGTCGAAGCTGTATTCGGTAAAGTTAACACCGGTACCGTCTTCATTGTCTGTCACTGTCAGATTTACTTCTACGTTAGAAGTAAACCAATTATTGTTGCCGAGAGTTCCAGAAAGAACCAGTGTTGTGTTAGGCGGAGTTGAATCCGAAACTGCTATTCTTACAAGTCCAACATTCAGATCAGTTACTGGCGGAGGTATGTTTACCGAAATACTATCTGCCGAATAATATCCTGGCGCTTCGACATGCACTCGATAAATTCCAGTCAGAACATCCCATTGATATTGTCCATCGATTCCCGTTATTAGAGGATTAGTATCTGGCTGCATTTTCGCTGGGATTTGACCTGTTGTAACATTGTTCCAACCGCCAAATCCGTCAGGTTGCTACAACCAAACACTGGCTCCAGAAATACGAGTTCCTGTGGCTGTGTCATAGATGAATCCTGCTGGGTCGATGTATATATTGAAGTTTACAGACGATTTTTCGCATCCTGCTCCTGTGATAGTATAAGTTACAGTTGCGCTTCCGTGATTCGGCGCGAATTTCGGAACAGTATAGCTCCATTTATTATCTTCGATCTCAGCCATTATGTCTGATATGTCAGATCCGCCTTCATTCATATAGATATTGATAGCCACGCTTTCGGCGCAGGAACTATAATAATTGAATGTTATCGGATCTTGCCAGAAGACCGAAGTTTCGCCTCCAATATTGTTTCTTGTGTTGTCTACGGTGACACTCTCAGGAAGGTTTGATTTTACAACTGCCGTTGTAGCTTTGGTCTCGAAACTTTGATCCCCATATTTGATTGTGGCAGTATTCTCGATCACAGTAGTTCCAGCTATCACTTTGTCAGAATTTATTCTGACAGTAATAGTTTTTGAACCTAATCCTTGAGGAAAAGCTGCAACTGAATCTATGTTCCAGGAGATAAATCTTTCGGCATTAGGCACTTTACCATCAGATGCGGAAACGAAATCCACTTCAGTCGGAAGCTTATCTTCCAAAACTGCTGGTGAATCGTAGGCTCCGCCAAAATTCTGATAGTACAGCGTGTATGTCATTTCACTTCCCGGGGACATAGCCGCAGGCGCTTTCTTGGAAACCTTGAGAATGGCAGGCTGATCTTTTGGCGCGGAAACAAAAAATGCATCCAAAGAAATTGGCGCGAAAATATCTTTTCCGGGAGGTTTCCATTCCAATTTAAGAACCGCTTCGCCGCCATAGCTTTCAAAATACTTTACCAGAATGCTATGATATCCTTTTTCAAGTTCCAAATCTTTCTCCAGCGCGCGCGGCGAATGATCTCCGCCATTGTTAATGAGCATAGCTCCATCAA
>JAHILZ010000035.1 GCA_018896765.1 Patescibacteria group bacterium
GAAAATTAAAGAAAAGAAAAGAAAAATAACAGGAGATAAAAAGTGATTTCATTTTTGAAACCGTCACCTAACAGCGGATAAAAGGGAAATCAAAGATTTCCCCAAATTGCCTTCGGCAACTTCTTTTATCCGCAAACGTTATGTGAAATTACGGACTCCGCCTTTGGGGGAATAAAATATGGTACAAACAAAACTTGATTTTACAAATGAATTTAAACCTATTTGGCAAAGATTTAAATGGTTTATGACTATTTTAGTTTGTCTATTAATATGTCTATTAATAGTTGTAGCATTTACAAAAAACTGGGATGTTTTTAAATATCTGTTTATATTGGGTGTCCTTGGAAGTTGGTTGGGTTGGTTATATTTCGATTTTGCATTAAGGTGTCCTAATTGTAAACAATGTTTCGTCTTTTGGTTGCGGCCACAGTATGCTCCCTATATTCGTGTCCTTCTTACTGGTGAATGTTTTAATTGCGGGGTCATTTTGAAGAAGAAATGGATATCTCAAGAAGAGTTTCAAAAACTCTGGAAAAGACTGCTTATAACTATAATAGTCATCATAGTCATCGGTATAATGGGTGCTTTTATTAAAGTGGGAATAGGAATAAAATATGAGCATGTAGATATTCCAGAATCAGAATGCAAGTGATAATAAAAGGAAAAAATACAGAGAGATTCTTTATACTTTGGCTGAACTTCATATAACAGCGGATAAAAGGCTTCATCCAAATTGCCTTCGGCAACTTCTTTTATCCGCAAAACATTAGCTGAAATATTCCTTTTCTTTTTGGGTTATCGCCCATTTGTTTTAAAAAATTTTCAAATTTCTTTTTCATTAATTTATAGAGGGGTATGGGGAAAACAAATACAATAACTTCGTCTAATAGGAAATAATTTATGCCAAAAATTAAGGATATTCCAAAAATTGATCGCCCAAGAGAAAAATTTCTCCAAAAAGGGGCTGACGCACTTTCGAAAAGTGATCTTTTGGCAATTCTTTTGGGTAGCGGAATCAAGGGGAAGAATGTTAGACAACTTTCTGAAAATATCATTAAAAAATTTGGTAAAAACTTTTTGAATATAACTGTTGACAATCTGTTGGAAATTTCAGGCATTGGTCAAGCCAAGGCATTACAAATTGTTTCTGCAATTTCTTTAGTAAAAAGATTTTATGCGGACGAAAAATCAAACGAGATTATTATTAAAAACTCTCAAGATGTTTTATCGCTTACATACGATTTAAGGGATTAGAAAAAAGAACATTTGCTTTGTTTATATCTTAACGCAAGAAATTCTCTACTCAAAAAAGAAATCATCAGCGTAGGTTTGCTAGATAAAGCATTGCTCCATCCAAGAGAAATTTTTTATCCAGCCACGGAATTAAACGCCGCTAGTGTCATTTTAATACACAACCACCCTTCTGGTGATTCTTCGCCAAGTGAAAAAGATATTGAAGTTGTTGAAAAAATTGCACAAGCTGGCGAAATAATGGGTATTCCCGTTATTGATTTCATTATTATCTCCGAAAATGATCATTATAGTTTTCACGAAAAACTAAAAAAGCAAAAGGGCAGTTTTGATTATGTTGCAGACGGAATACAGGGTACTCTTTTCGCCTTACTTGAAATTGAAAAACCAGCCTATGAAATAACTGCCGAAAGAATCCAAGAAAATTATTTCTACATTCCGCAAGTAAAGGAAAATCATATCCAATTACACAATCGCAGATATATTGGCAACAAGCATAAACTAATTGAATGGATTTTTTCTATTATAAACAAAGAGTGTAGCGGAAATTCTTTTGCGGATATTTTTGCGGGTACAGGCGTTGTTGGTGATAGATTTAATTTTAATCAAAACTAAATATGAAAAAAGCAAATTCAATAGTATTATTTAATCAAAAGCAAGTTCGCCGAATTTGGGACGGAGAAAAAGAAATTTGGTATTTCTCTATTATTGATGTTATCGAAATTTTGACAGACACTAGTATCCCAAGGCGGTATTGGAGTGATCTAAAAAGTAAGCTGAAAAATGAAGGCAGTGAAGCGTACGAAAAAATCGTACAGTTGAAAATGACCGCTCCTGATGGAAAACAAAGGGAAACAGACTCTTTTTCTACAGAAGATTTGCTTCGTGTAATTCAATCAATTCCTTCCCCGAAAGCAGAACCATTCAAACTATGGCTTGCGAAAGTTGGCTACGAAAGAATTGAAGAAACCGAAGATCCAGAACTTGCTTTTGATAGAGCGATGAAAACATACCTGCAAAAAGGTTATTCAAAAGAATGGATAAATCAAAGATTGAAAAGTATTGAGGTTAGAAAAGAATTGACAGACGAATGGCAAGAAAGAGATATGAAAGAAGGAATGGAATATGCTATTCTTACAGATGAAATTACGAGAGCATGGGCGGATAGAAGCGTGAGAGATTATAAAAAATTTAAGGGACTGAAAAAAGAAAATTTGAGAGATAACATGACCAATCTCGAATTGGTATTAAATATGCTTGCTGAAGCGTCAACAACGGAAATATCCAAAAAACAAAAGCCAAAAGGACTAGAAGAAAATAAAAAAGTGGCGCAAAGGGGTGGTTTTGCGGCAAAAAAAGCAAGACTGGAAATAGAAAAGCAAACAGGTGAAAGCATTATAACTAATAAGAACGCAAAACTTTTAAAAAGTGCGCAAAAACTTTCTTTATTATTTTTTAGAATTTTTTGGTAATTTATTTCGAGTCGAATATAACTTGTGATATACTTTAATAAATTTAATTTTAATCAACAAAATTATGAAACAACTACATCCACGCACGGTTTGGTTATTTTTTATTTCCTCCATATCCAGTTTTTTTATTATTTTTTTGTTTTCCGTATTTTATATTACTAATGTAATATCAGAAATTAACGAGAATACAAATACTATAAACGACGAAATCGGATGGATTATAATTATTGTATTAGTATCAATTATTTTATCTTATGTTTGGGCTAAATTATCTTATCATTTCTATCGCTATGAATTAAGGGAGGATGGATTTCGTATAGAAATGGGTGTAATTACTAAAAAATATGTCACAATTCCTTATGATAGAATTCAAAATGTAGATATTTATCGTGGTATTCTTGCAAGAATACTTGGCCTTTCTGCCTTAAGTATTCAAACTGCCGGATCCTCTAGGCCATTATCGGGCGGCGGTTACAGCGGTGGAGCAGAAGGTTCATTACCCGGACTTTCAATCAATGATGCGGAACAACTGCGAGACGAATTAATTCGTCTCGCTAAACAATTAAAAAATCAAGGTTTATAAATAGCCAAAAAAATATAAGGAAAAGAAATTTCTGGCTACATTACATAACAACGCATATCTGGCTACGGGAAAATCACTCAAGTATATTTTATGGAATGTGATTTTTCCTCCGCTTAAATCCCGCATAGGTTTTGTGGGTTTTGGATGGAGTCTCAATGGTCAAGTTATTTTAATAACCAGCATCAGTTAAAAAATCTGCTGGAATTCAGATGATGCGTAAACGTTATGGCGCCAACGCTTCGCTCGGCACCATACGAAGTATTTATTTTTATTTTTTTGAGCCATTCTTTACTAAAGTTATAATATTATTTTAAAATTGACAGAATCATTATTTTTGCCTAATATATACTTATGAATAACATTAATTTAACCAATAAAAAACGGGAAAAATATTTCAGAGAGATTTTTGTTAATTTGATTTATTTTTGCAAATGCTGTATTATTGAATTATAAAAATTAAATAAATTTATGTTGAAAATTAATATAAAAAATGTAGTTTGGAAAGAGGGCAAATATTATGTCGCCCAGTGTTTGAATGTGGATATTTCCAGTTTTGGCAAAACAAAAAAAGAAGCTTTATTGGCTTTGGATGAGGCTTTGGAATTGTATTTTGAAGACAATAAAAAGCCGCGAATCACTAAAATAGAACGGCCGGAATTGGTAAAAAAATTTATTTGTTATGCCTAAACTTTATTCATCAAACGAAATTATCAAAGTCCTTCAAAAACAGGGCTTTGTTTATATCTCACAAAAAGGCAGTCATATGAAATTCAAAAAAATCGGAACTTTTAAATCAATTTTGCGTCAATCAAATTTGATCGAGGACGATTTTAGAAAAAAATAATTTTTTTATTTTTTGTTTAATTGATAAAATTTAAAAATTTATTATGGAGGATAAATCATTTTTATTGATAATAGCCGCGCCGGGAGTATTGGTTTTTTTGGCGCTTTTTAATTTTATCGGCAATGGCGGGGCTTTTGGCTTAAATCCGATGACAAACGACTGCATTGGAAGAAAAATAGACATTGAATATATTAAAAAATATTTTCCAATCGGAGAGGCAGCGCTTAAGACTCCCGTGCATATAAGGTATCTCGTGCCGGAGAAAATCGAGGTGAAAACATTTTGCTTGGGGCAAAATATGAGATATTAAAATGAAATTAAATTTTTTGCGCGTTTTAAGCAATGGATTAAGATTTAATTAATTAATCGTTAAGGAATTTCAATATTCCGCGATCCTTCTGCGTTAATTCCGCGAAATTCCGCGAAATTAGCGCCAGCAGGCCTAATTTATGGCTCTTATCGGGTTAAAACCTTTTTTAAATCAAGCGGTTAATCGCGCCGGGATAGATAAAAATATCAAGGCGGCCGGTATTTGCGATTTGTGGGATAAGATAATTTTTGAAATGTTCGATAAAGTTTTTATAGAGAAATGCAAAGCGATCAGGTTTAAAGATGGCGTGCTGGTAGTGGCGGTTTTGGGATCAGTTTTCGCTCAAGAGCTGGAAATGCAAAAATATGAAATTATGGAGGCGATCAATAAAGAAGTCGGAATAAATATCGTGGAGAGAATAAAATTTGAAATATAATAAAATATAAATATAGCGTGTTTCGGACGGCCGTCCGAAACACGCTATAGGCAAACTAAAAGTTCCAAAACTTTTTAATCATTAACATAATCATTAAACTTTTCACTATGATAATTCATATTATCATAGTGAAACAAAAATTATGTATCCGGAACAAAAACCCAAGCCGTCGGGGGCGCCGATGGCAAAGTTAGTTTTAGTTGCCGCGATAATAATTTCCCTCGGCGCTTTATTCGGAGCGGTAGGGTATTTGGCGAAAAATAAGCCAATTAAAATTCAACAGCCGCAAGTTTCGCCTGCGACAGAGCCAGCGAAATCGGTTGAATACAAAACCGCGGATTGGCAAACTTATCGGAATGAGGAGTATGGGTTTGAGGTGAAATATCCAAAGGAATTGCCAGTTGAGCATGGTCCTTTGCTTGAGCCAAATGTCTTTTATTTTAGCGGAGGACCATATGAAACTGCAATTTCCCTTATAGTATCTGATATTTCAGAAAAAGAAGCCGTTTCTTTTTCTGATGAAACAAAAATAACTGAAATTATAGTAGCAGGTGAAAAAGGCGTGAGATATAAAAAAGAATGGGAAGTGCCGGCAGGGTGGCAAAGGGGCGTTTTTGTCGAGAGGCACATAAACCAATCAATAACCGTAGATATAGAGCATCAAGGAAGAAATTACAGATTCCATCTTACGGATTCTATCGAAAATCAACATGCATTTGAAATTTATAATCAAATCCTTTCCACTTTTAAATTTATAAAAAGCACAGAAGCAAAAAACACAGAAGTAAAGAATGCAATAATTTATCCAAATAAGCAAACAATTTGGAAGATTGGAGAAACTTATTTAATTCAATGGACGCCGAAAGATCCTAATGGAACCGTAGACATCAGATTAAATAATAATACGGCAATTGATAATGCCACTCGACTTGTTTTTCAAGCTTCGATAAGCCCTAAAAATACCGGCAATTATTCTTTTACAGTTTTTGAAGGATTAGAGCCGGGCAATAGATATCAATTTGAAATTGGAGGTTTATTTAGCGAGGAATTTACTATAATTGAAACAGACGAAACCGCGGATTGGAAAACTTACAGGAATGAAGAGTATGGGTTTGAAATAAAATATCCGGACAGTTGGAATTTAGGGGGAGAATCAAGCAAAATGGGAGAATTATATAAAGTTGATTTTGTTTCATCCGATACTATTAAAAATAATATTAAAAAAGTTGTCACCATTTTGGTTTTTGAAAATAAAAAAAAATATTTTGTGGATGAGTGGCTTAAAGACTATCATGATATTCCTGACAATGTAAATGGCGTAGGGTTAATTTTTGAAAAGGAATTTTCGGTGAATGGGGAAAAAGGATTGAAAGGCGGTTTTGGCTGTTGCATGGGTTATCGAGAGGCCTTTTTTGTTGCAAAAGGAAATTATGTATATGCAGCGCAAGGCGGATATATGGATTTTGATATTAAGCCCCTTGGCTCTCTTTATGATTATAGTGAAGATTTTAACCAAATCCTTTCCAGTTTCAAATTTATTGAAAAGGACGAAAATATCGCCAGCGATTCAAAAAAAATTATAACAGAATATAAAATAGATTCGAAAACAGGAGCGAGGGTTGAAATAGCCAGCCCTGATATTATGGAAAGAAATAAACAAAACGAGGTCAAAATAACAATAAGCGATTGGGATAAATTCGGATTGAATTTATACCAAAGTTTTTTATCCATAATGAATGTAGCGGATTACAGATTAGGAGATAAGGTTTATTCAAATTGCAAAGAATCCAATGGGCAAGAGAAATGTTTAGTCCCTGTTACGCCGCTTTGCAACTGGCCGGAAAATGTAACTTTATCTCCTTTGGTTAGAATTAAAACCTACAATCCACCAAATGAACCCGATGATCATGTATTGGACTTTCCTAATATTGTAGTAAAAATATCAACGCCAACTGTGGAAATTTGCGACAATAAAATTGACGATAATTGCAACGGAAAAATTGACGGCGTTGATTCGCAATGCGCGTCGTTTACTGTTTATGTATTGCCAGGAGAGGGTCTTACTAATTTAGCAAGACGAGTCATAGCCCAGTACTTAGAAAAGTTTTTTAATAACGCATATTTAAGCAAAGAAGGAAAAATTTACGCGGAAGATTATATTAAAAGAGAATTAAAAAATAAAATAGGTCCGTTAAAAACAGGGGAAAGAATGGATTTTTCTGTTAGTTTGATTGAACAGGCGATTATTAAAGCAAAAGCATTATCTTTTCAAGAAACAGCTTCTTTGGGCAAATATAAAGAGTTGATAAATTACGGAGGTTACAGATTTATTTCCAAAACTAGTTCTGTAACAGATAGCGAAAAAGTATGGGAAATGGACGAAAATACAAAGAAACAGCTGATGGAAGTTAAACATTTTACAGCTGATGAAGGAAAAGCATGGAAGGTTGTTGAAAATACCGGAAGTATTATTATTTACTATGAAAATAAAGATATAGACAAGATATTTTATTTGATAGGGGCTTATCGGGAAAATATGATGGCTCAAGATTATAGTTTCATGGAATCCTTGCTTACTCACAGCATAGAAATAAGCAATGATGGTATAAATTGGGAGAAAGGCAAAGTTGTTTATGATAATTTCTACGACAAGAATAATTCCAGCGCTACTGGAGATGGAATGGGCGTGGGAAGTTTCTATTTGAACGTGAAGGATTACAATGGTGGCAGATTATATGTGAAATTTAATTTAACATCTAATACTTCTGGCACGGCTATTACTTTAAGCAAGAATATAAGAACTAATATAAGCAATTAATAACAAAAGTTTTAAAATTTTAATCTTTTAATCAAAACCCATGCAAAACCAAACCAACCCCAAGCCGTTGGGGGCGCCGATGGCAAAGTTAGTTTTAGTTGCCGCGATAATAGTTTCTCTCGGCGCGGTGGCGGGGGTGGCGGGGTATTTGGCGAAAAATAAGGCGGTTAAAATCAGCCAGCCGCAAGTTTTGCCTGCGGCGGAACAGGAGGCAGCTAATCAAATTATTGACGAAACCGCGGATTGGCAGACTTATCGGAATGAGGAATATGGGCTTGAGGTGAAGTATCCGGAAGATTTTGAATGCAGAGATTATTCTTACGAAGAATCTGAAACAAATCCCCTTATTTTTCGCAGGAACTGTCAAGGTTTCTTTATCCAAGATCAGGAGGGTGAAAAATTTATGTTAAGCGGGGTGGACATATATACAAACAAAGAAATGCTTTCTCTTTTTGACTGGATAGTTAAGAATAGACTTAAAAATATACCAGTAACCTTTGAATACCCGTCGCTTGCTAAGGGAGAAATCACAA
Organism: Patescibacteria group bacterium; assembly: GCA_018896765.1. GTDB lineage: Bacteria > Patescibacteriota > Minisyncoccia > JAHIHE01 > JAHIHE01 > JAHILZ01. The sequence continues at coordinate 8,248 of JAHILZ010000035.1, forward strand.
CAACTCCATTTGTTAGGCAGACAATTACAATAAGCGAAATTATAACGAGTAATTATCAAGGAATCAGGGTTAAGGATGTTATTGAAGGTGGTTTTTCAGACGAGGTTTATTTTATTAAAAACGATAGAATATATAAAATTGGTAGATATGATCCTTTTATAGTGCCAAAATACCAGGAAACTTTCAATCAAATGCTTTCTACTTTTAGGTTTTTAGATTGGCAGCTTTTTAGTATTGAAGAGTACGGTTTTTTTATGAAAATTCATCCCAATTACAAAAAAACAAGAGAGGAAGAATTACAAAGAGAAGGATTAAAAATGAAGATAGTTGTTTTTTCAAAAGACGGCGAAAAAGTTGGAATAACCATTGATAGAGAACCAGACACTATTAAAATGATAAGAGCCATTCTTATTGATGCCTTAAATCTTGGACCCGAGGAATGGCAAAAATCATTGGAATATTATTCTAATCTTGGTTTAATAGAATCTGGCGCCGAGTTCGTCTCCAAAGAGAATATAGAAATAGGTACTTGCATAGGAATACAACTTTTAGAGAAAAAAGAGCAAAAATATAAGCGGAATTTAATATTAACTTCTCGCAATCTTGAAAATATGTATGTTACAATTCTTTTTGAATACTCCACTAAAGATACCGAATCCGAAATTCTAAAAATGATAGAAACTATTGAATGCACTAAGTAAAAACATTCTTAAATCCTTTCCACTTTTAAATTTATAGAAAAATAAAAGCTTTTCTGTTTGCTGTTTTGGAGATTAGTAAAAAATTATTATCTAAAACATTACAATGCCATTGCAATATTTTATATAATATATTATAATGGCATTGTAATATAATAAACCTTATTTATGATAAACGAAACACTTTTAAAAGAGGTTTTGGTCAGCCAGAAAAAAGTTTTTTTGAATAAAAAAGACTTGTTTCAGCGGGAAATTTTGGAAAATTTTTATGAAAAATACAATAAGCAAAAAGAAATTTTGATTATTACCGGCATAAGAAGAGCGGGCAAGTCGTCGCTGATGAAACTTATTTGGGACGAGTTTAAATCCAAGCAATCATTAAATGATGATCAATTGTTGTATTTTAATTTTGAAGACGAAAGATTAGTCGGCTTTGACAGAAAAGACTTTGACAGATTATTGGAAGTTTATTATCAGTTAAATTCTCCGAACGCCGGCAAAAAAATATTTTTATTCCTAGATGAAGTTCAGAATGTTGATTATTGGGAAAAATGGTCTAATCGTCTTTTTGAAGAAGGCAAGTATAAAATATTCATAACTGGGTCAAACGCCACTTTATTGTCGTCGGAAATGTCCTCCGCTTTAACGGGCAGAAATATTCCCATCAGCCTTTTCCCGCTGTCTTTTTACGAATATTACGCTTGTTTTAAAAATAAACCGCTGGACGCGAAGAGTGTTTATGATTTGGATCAAAAAGCGGATATTAAAAAAGCGCTGGCGGAATATGTAAAACTGGGGGGAATGCCGGAATATTTGAAGACGGAATCCGCCGAACTGATTCAGGAATATTTTCGGGATATTTTATCGCGGGATATCGTCAATCGCTATAACATAAAATACAAGCAAGGATTAAAAGAATTAGCGCATCTTCTTCTTTCAAATATCGGACAAATATATTCATTGAAAAATTTAAGCAAGACTATAGAAATTAAA
>JAHILZ010000036.1 GCA_018896765.1 Patescibacteria group bacterium
AAAAATATTGTTAATTTTGTAACTGAATTGGCAATAGGAATCGCGGTTTTTATTCTCGTCATTGCCGGACTGCTCTATGCTTTCTCAGCCGGAAACCCCGGAAATATTGAACTGGCAAAATCAGCAATTACCTACGCGCTTATGGGATTAGCGATAATATTCGCGGCATGGCTGGTTATAGCGGTTATTCTTCAAGGCCTGGGCTACGCCGATATCAACACATGGAATCAGGTGAATTGCGCGCTGTAGCAAAAAGCAGTTTAATATATTAGTTTTTAGCATTCAAATAAAAACAGAGAAAGTTCTTCTTGACTTATACATTTATTCGTAGTATGATACGAATAAATCAACATTAATTCGCAGCGCAATAATACACCAATATGTTTGAAAAATTCATCGTCGAACAAAATGCGCAATGGAAAGGGGATTTGGCCGAGGCCGGATTTCCCAGAGAAGCCGCGGCAGTTCTGGTTAAATACATAAACATTAGGCAGATTGTCGCTTTAGTCGGCGTCAGAAGAGGCGGAAAATCCACGATAGCCAGACAGCTGATCAATTTTTTGATAAAAGAAAAAAAGGTTAATCCGAAAAACATACTGTTTCTCAATTTGGAGGCTCCTTTATTGAATCAATTCAAGGGTGATCCGTATAATCTTCAGAAAATTTTCGATGAATATCTCGCGCTTGCCGAACCTAAAGGAAAAATATTTATTTTTTTGGACGAAGTCCAGTTTTTCTCCGATTGGCAGGTATTTGTCAAGAGTTTGTATGAAAAAGGCGGCGTCAAGTTTTTTATAACTGGCTCCAATTCTCAGCTTCTTTCTGCGGAAATGGCTACGCTTCTTTCCGGAAGATCCATAGCGAAAAATATTTATCCTTTCAGCTTTAGAGAAATGACGGGTCTTAGAAAAATTGAAACCGGCAAAAAGATTGAAATAATTAGGAATGAAGGAAAATTGACGAGAATTTTCAGCGATTATCTCAGAAACGGAGGATTTCCGGAAATCGTTCTGGAAAAAAATCGAGAAATCAAAGCGGAAATACTCGTCAACTATTACAAAAATATTCTTTATCAGGATATTATTCCACGATTTGAGGTAAAGAAAACCAGAGATATAGAAAATCTCCTGCTTTATCTTTTTTCCAATATTGGACAAGGATACAGCTATAATTCTTTGGCCAAGCACTTGAAAATGAATGACAAAACCGTAAAAGAATATATAGGTTTTTTTGAAAAATCATTTCTTTTATTTGAGATATCCAACTATCAGTATTTATTGAAAAAGCAAGAAAATTATCCGAAAAAAGTTTACGCCATAGACAACGGGTTTATTGGAGCCGTTTCATTTTACTTCAGTGAAAATTTCGGGCGTTTCCTTGAAAACGCGGTTTTCCTCGGACTTCTGGAGAGCGGAAAAGAAATATATTATCATTCATGCAAGCACGAATGCGATTTTATTGTTAAGGAAAAAAGAAAAATAGTGGAAGCTATACAGGTGACAAAAAATCTTAATCACGACAACGAAAAAAGGGAATTAAGCGGCCTTATAGAAGCAATGGAAAAATTCAATCTTAAAGAGGGGATGATAATAACGGAAAGCCATGAGGAGGAAAGAAAAATCAAAGGCAGAAAAGTCAAGATAATTCCGGCGTGGAAATGGCTGCTTGAACAAGATTAAACCAATCTGGCATCACCCATCCTTTCGCGTCAATGGGGTTGGTGGAATTTATTTATTCGTTTGAGATTGGAAAAATAGGCTAAACGCCAAACCGATGCCTTATATAAAATAGTTTAGTTGTAAACTAAAAAATATGTCTTTTTTCTCCCTCAAAAAATTTATTGTTTTGTTTGGGGTGGTTGGTTTGATTTTTACTTTTTCGTTTAAAGAAGCAAAGGCGGCCTGGACAGAAATTTATTTCGATGCCAGCAATTCAGGAGCTAACAATACAATGGATACATATGTGAAAGTTAAAGAGACTAAATTGGATGCTGCAGAGGTTGCAAAAATAGATCCGAGTTTAGGAATAAATGAATTGAAAATTTCCTTTGTTTTGAACTCCGGTACTGGTGGTGTTTCGGCATTAAGTGTTTCTCCACCACCGCCTCCGCCAACTTGCAAAGGCGGGTTAGTTCCCTGCGGCAGGAGTTGCGATGTCACAAGCACTACTGACATTGATGAATCCAAACCCTGCCAACTCTGCCATTTGTTTGTAATGATTGACCGCCTAATTGACTTTTTACTGATAAATATCCTTTTTCCCATTGCGGTTTTAATGCTCGTAATTGCTGGAATTCTTTATGTTGGTGCGGTCTTTGAAATTCTGCCTGGCGGATTTAAAACAATAAGTCAGGCAAAAGGAATAATTCTTTCAGTTATTCTCGGCTTAATCGTAATTTTCGCTGCTTTCATCTTGATTGGTTTATTCTTTAGACAGATTGATATGGCTGATTGGACAACCAATATCTACAAGAACTGGTGGAGCCAGGGATTTTTCCAAATCAATTGTCAGATAAAATAATGAAAAATCAGGAACTTGCCCCGCCTTCGCCAAGGCTTCCACCTTCGCTAAAGCTACGGCGGACAAGTCGGCGGGCAAGTAAAATATTTTATGAAAAATAAAGAGATAGCCAAGATATTCTATGAGCTCGCGGATTATTTGGAAATGGAGGGAGTGGCTTTTAAACCTTATGCTTATCAAAAGGCGGCAACAACTTTGGAAACATTAGAAGAAGATTTGGAGGAAATTTACAAAAGAGGCGGGAGAGAGGCATTATTGAAAATTCCGGGAATAGGGGAGAGTATGGCCGATAAAATTGAGGAATATCTGAAAACCGGAAAAATAAAATATTACGAAGAGTTTAAAAAAAGAGTTCCGATAAATCTGGAGGAAATAATTGCCGTGGAGGGAATGGGGCCAAAAAGAGCAAAAATTTTTTATGAAAAATTAGGAATTCGGAATCTAAATGACTTGGAAAAAGCGGCTAAAGCCCATAAAATCGCTCCTCTTTTTGGTTTCAGCGAGAAAACAGAAAAAAATATCTTGGAAGGGGTCGCTTTTTTAAAAAGAAGCAAAGGGAGATTTTTATTGGGAGAAATTTTACCGAAAGTGAAAGAGGTCTCAGAGAAATTGAAATGTCTAAAAGGAGTGGAAAGGGTGGACGCCGTTGGCTCAATCAGGCGGCTCAAAGAAACTATTGGCGATATTGATTTTTTAGTTATTTCCGGAAAGCCAAAAATCGTGATGGATTTTTTTGTTTCTTTGCCGGGAGTTATTAAAATTTGGGGAAAGGGAACAACGAAGTCATCGGTGCGGCTTAAAGAAGGTTTTGATATGGACATCAGGGTTCTGTCAAAAAGGTCTTATGGCTCGGCTTTGCAGTATTTTACCGGCTCAAAAGAACATAACATTGTTTTAAGAAGAATTGCCATCAATAAAGGATTAAAACTTTCAGAATACGGACTATTTAAGGGTTCAAAGATGCTCGCCGGAGAAAATGAAAAAGAAATTTATGAAAAATTGGGGCTGGATTGGATACCGCCGGAATTGAGGGAAAATCAGGGAGAAATTGAAGCTGCCCTTCGCTCTGCTCAGGGTAAACTTCCCGGATTACCAAAATTGATTGACGAGCAAGATATTAAAGGCGATTTACATATTCACTCTGATTGGGACGGCGGCGACAATTCAATTGAGGAATTAGCAAAGGCGGCCCAAAATATGGGTTATGAATATCTCGGAATTTCCGACCATACGAAGTTTTTAAGAATTGAACACGGATTGGATGAAAAGCAATTAGTTGAACAGAGAAAAGAGATTGATCGTATAAATGTCAAATGTCAAATGCCATTGTCTATAAAACAAAAGTTTTCTAGAAACTTGAATGTCAAAT
>JAHILZ010000037.1 GCA_018896765.1 Patescibacteria group bacterium
GTCATTGGTCATTGGGATTTGGGATTTAAAAAATATTCATTTCAAATTTAGACTTTAAGCTTAGAAAAATTGCGCTTTATCATTGATTAGGCCAATTAGAAATTAGATCAGTCAGGTTAATTTTATTCCTTAGTTAACCACCGACAAAAGCCGGCAATATGGCGAATAAAACCGCGATGATTTTAGATTTTAATTTGGGATGAAAAGACATTTTATTTTTAAATTTTTAATTTCTAATTTTCAATGAAAATTATTTCACATCCCCGCCCCAGATATAATCTTTAAAACCGGGCGATGGATAGCGGCCGATTAAACGGAATTTTTTCAATCCGGCTATTTGAGATAGAACCGACAATTCGTTTTTGTCTTTTTCAGCAGGTGTTTCTTTGGCTTCCAGCTCCATTTTTCCGTCCAACACAAAATCAATTTCTCGCCCGGATTTAAGAGAATAATAGCGAATTTCCCCTTTATGCCTCAATTGGCAAAAAAGCGCGTTTTCAAACTTAGCTCCCCCGCTTAAATCAGCCAAGACATTCAAAATTCCATTATCGGAAAAATAAAGTTTTTGAGCTTTGACTATTTCCCGATCAGGACTCGCGGTAAAAACCGGCGCGCGGCGCAAAAGATAAGTCTTTTCAAAAAAATCAATATAGCTAGTCACTGTCTGGCGCGAAATTCCCGCTAAGCGCGATAACTTGGCATAATCAACCCGGCTTCCCGCTCTTACAGCCAGCATTTTAATTAAATTATAAACATTTTTTCCTTTTCTGAAATCAGCCAAAGACTTGATATCAATATTCACATAAGAACTGATTATATCTTTAAGCAAATCTTTTTTTTCCTCATCGGTTTCCGATAAAACCACCTCGGGAAATCCGCCGAATTCCAGATACTCCTCATAATAAACGCGTAGTCTTTCATATTCCGCGTTGCTGAATTCCAATTCAAAAAAATTTTCTTCTTTAAAAGCGATGTTTTTAAAAACCAGAAACTCCCCGAAGTCCAGCGGAAAAAGCTCAAATATCTTTTTTCTTCCGGCTAAAGACTCGCTGAACAGATTTTTGAGATAATAAGAGCTTGAGCCGGTGATAATAAATTTGATATTATAATGATCATAAAGATATTTTATGGCGCCGGCAATCTCAGGAATAAGCTGAATTTCATCAAGCGCTACAAACATTTTCTTTTTACCGTCCAGTCCCCTCCTCCCAAGCTCAAGCATAATATTATCGTAATTTTTATGGGAAAAAAGTTCCTGATTGTCAAGGCGCTGAAGATCAATATAAAGCTTATTACCGGAATCCCCTTCTAAAAGCAAATGCTCGGCTAAAGTTGTTTTGCCTGATCGGCGCATGCCGGTAATCACCGTTATTTGGCGGCTATCAAGATGTTTTTTTAATTCAGGATAAATTTTTCTAAAATAAAACATATTTTCATTTTAACTACTAAACGCTATTACTATTATACATTTGGTAATACTTTTTGTAAAGTAGCTTTTTATTCCCCACAGACTCCACAGTCCCGTTGTGGCGGGAACTATGAATCCAACGGGTTAAATTCGCTTTGTTCATAAGTCTTTACCGTTCCGCTATCCAGATCATAATAAACATTCGCGCCCAAAACCAAACTCCCGACGACAAAAGCCGGCAATATGGCGAATAAAACCGCGATTATTTTAGATTTTAATTTGGGGCGAAAGGACATTTGTTTATAATTTTCAATTTCTAATTTCTATTAAATTTCTAATTCTTTAATTTCTCTGAATTACGAAATGCAATATTTTGTCATTTCGACATCAAAGAGAAATCGCTTATATTCGCCGATTTGCTGTGTTCAAGAGATTCCTCGTCAAATCGTTTGACAAATCGCCGCTATCCCTGCTATACTGATAATTGTCTAATTCAATATCACTATCGCCAATATGGGAAGAAAAGTTATTATCAGCAAATATATCACTGCCGACCCAGCTGTCTGCCATGGCAAGCCCACTTTCAAAGGCACCAGAATTATGGTTTATCTGATTTTGGAAATGCTTGCCTCCGGAGAAACTATTGAAGAAATCTTGGAAGACTACCCCGCCCTCGACCGAGAACATATTATGGCCGCTTTTTGGTTCGCCGCTTCCGTAAGCGAGAAAGCTCGTGTTGGAAGTTTGGCTAAATAACTCTATGAAATTTTTAGCGGATGAAAATGTTAAATTAAGATTGTCAAAACGATTAAGAGAGTCGGGGCACGATGTCAAGTTAGCGCCAAAAGGCAAAAGCGACTTTGAAATTGCCTCCATCGCCAATAAAGATGACAGAATTATTTTAACGCATGATCTTGATTTTTCTAATCCTTTCAAGTTTCCGCCTTCCAAATATTCGGGAATTATTTTATTCAGAGTATTTCCGCCAACTCTTGAAAATTTGTCTTCATCGTTAAATAGTCTGTTAAAACAATTGGATTCTCCGGAAGATTTTTCGGGCAAGTTGATCATTTTAGAATCGGATATATTCTGGTCGGAAGAATAACTTTGAATTTTCTCCAAACCGCTATCCCCATGTTCCAATCCTTTAATTTTCACCGGCTCAAACGCGCCGGTTTTTTCGTTTGTCTTTACCGTATTGCTATCCAAATCATAATAAACATTCGCGCCCAAAACCAAACTCCCGACGACAAAAGCCGGCAATATGGCGAATAAAACCGCGATGATTTTAGATTTTATTTTGGGACGAAAGGACATTTGTTTATAATTTCTAATTATTCTAATTTACGCTTTGAAAAATATTTGAGTCTGCCTGTATAACACAATCGCCAACTTATCGCCAACTTATTTTAAAATATAATATGACTTAGTATGGCGTCTTTATGGCGTCTTTATGGCGTCTTTAACTTGTAATATGTGCCTTTTCCCGTGGTTCCAATTTGCTTAAATACATCTTTTTTCACCAAATAGCCAAGTTCTCTTGAAGCTGTTCTTTCGGAAATATTGAATTCTTCCTGATATTCCCTGTTTGTAATTTTCTTTTTTTTCTTAACAAAACTAATAACATTTATCTGCCTTTCATTTAAACCTAAATTTTTCAGATAATCTTCTTCGGTATAAATATCTTTTCTGAAAGTAATCACCAAATTTCCGACAACTTCTTCAAATAACGGTTCGGGCAAACCATGCTTTAAACATTCTTCAACAATTCTGTTCGTCCCAGTCCCCCATTCCTCGATAAATTTAACCAAGAAAAAACATTTCGCGATTAATGGATTTCTCAAAATTGACTTGTGTTTTTTCTTCAAATCCTCCGGCGTTAGCGGTTTTGGCAAAAGACCGCATCCCCAAATTTCTATTCTGTCATCAAAAATCCTGATCTGAATATTGGATGAAATTTCATAATCCCTATGGCAAATGGCGTTTGTTACCGCTTCTCTTATCGCTTCAATCGGATACTCCCACTTCTCAATTCTTTCCGCGCCCGCAATTTTCATATGTAGCTTTATATGCTCCTTTATAAATTCGATCGCGTCATCCCGCTGGCTAATAATATTTCCGCCAAAAACTTTCATATCTATAAATTCAATAGGCTCTATTCCCTTGAACCTCGCGCATCTGGTTTCCGCCTGCAAAAAGAACTTCTGCGGGTTTTTGCCGAACAACAAAATCGCGGCGTTGGTTAATTTTTCA
>JAHILZ010000038.1 GCA_018896765.1 Patescibacteria group bacterium
ATCTCTATACTATCACAAAGGGTTATAATTAGTCAATACTATACCTCTTTGGAGGGTTAGTATCTTTTTTTTATAATTTATCCCTTTTATTAGCCAAAATTTGCCACAATTTCTTTTTGAAAAATTAACTATAACTCCCCCTCAAACGCCTTTTTCAGAACCGATTTTTTCAATTCCTCCAAATCCGCTAATTTTTGCCTATAAATCCCCTCTAATTTCTTAGTTTCAGCAGAAAGCGCGTCAAGTTTAGCGACAATGGTTTTTTGTTTAGCTAATTTTGGTAATTGAATTTTAAAGTCCCTAAGGTATCCTAATCCAACAAATTTTTGGGTAGTTCCTTTCGACTCTTCCGCCATTTTATCTATTACAAATTTTGAATCTAAAAAATATTTAAGAAAATAACTGCTCTGATTTTTCGGAATTTTAAATAGAGCAACATTTTTTATGGCAAAATCTGGATCAATTTCTACAACAACAGAATTACCAATGGTCCCAATCATAGCAAATAAAATATCGCCTTTATGAACATTACTTCGATTATTAATTTTTTGATAATCTTTTTCAGAAATATATTTAATATTTTTAAAATCCAACTTATCCCTTTTAAGATTCTTTGAAGTAATTAAAGCATATCCTTCTTTATGATATTTTGGTGAATCATGGGTACCATCACGAACATCATAAACCTCCCCCAATCTTTTCTCCTCCCAATCCTTCCCCGGATTAGTAAAAACATTTTGCAAATACGATTCAAAAACCTCTTTGGCGTTTTGGAGATTCTTTTTAACGTTTTCTTCCGTTTTCGCTATCTTTTTAAAAACTTTATCCAAAATCTTTACAATCCGTTTTTGTTCTTTAAGCGATGGAAGAGAAAAAGTTAATACCTCTTTTAATTTTGTAGGACGAACTTCTTTTATTGTTGCTCCTGTTGCTATCTTTTGAATATATTCTTTTTTATCGGTTAAAACATAAACTAAAAATTCTGGAGTTATTATTTTTTTATTTACTACTATTCCAGAAATACCTTGCTTAGTAGCTGTAGACACTTTTGCAATTCCTATTTGCCCTATAGTAGCTCCAAGAGAAATAATAACTGAATTAATTGGCCACACCTTTGCAGAACAATGATCTAATCCTTCTTGTGTGAGCTTTTCAGTAGTATCATATATTTGTGGTTTGATATCTTTTATAACACTCCAATAAATATCACCACCAAAATATTCTGATCGTTGACGTGAAGGCGTCCCACCATCTTTAATATCAAGAATAACTTCCCCAAGTTTTTTTGTTTGCCAACTATTTTTCATGATCATTTCATAAATCCTTTCGTCCCAATTTGATGACCATAATATTCGGTCATTTCCCATATTCTTCGCAAGGCAACATCAACAATATGAATAATTTCATCAGCATCTTTTAATTTAATTCGTTCTTCCGGTGATTTTATTTGTAATGTATCTATATTAAAATCAACATATAGAGCATCCATTCTATTTTTTAAAACAGGTTTATGCGATTTAATAATCTCAATATCGTCTCGATTAGGACCAACCCATTTAAAATCATAAGGAGATGAATTAGCGTCATAATGGGCCCAACTCATTCTTTTTATTTTATCTTTATGTTCTTTATAAAATTTTAAAAAATCTTCCTCTTTAGAGAAACCAGTATATACATCTGCAGCAAATTGAGACTTTGATATTTCTTCAAGCGCAGTAAATGACAAAAAGTATGATCGAGAATAACATTTATTATCAAAAAGTATTTTTGCTTCCATCAATAAATCAACTGCATTTCTATATGTCTGTTTGTATATTTCAAAATAATTAAATTTTTTTTGCCAATTAGTTTTCATGCTTTTCTTTTTTATATGTCCCATCAGCTAAGGGATCGTCCCACTTTAATATTTCTTTTCCATTTTCATCTTCTTTAACGATAAAATTGTAAACTAATCTAATTTCAAGCGTAGGATTATGCCCAATAGTTACATAAGTAGGATATTTTTTCCATTGATCAAACAGTTTTTCAGTTATAGGACTATGCATTCCATTGTCTCTAAAAGAACGCATATAATTTTTATATAAATCAGTCTGATAATTTGTATTTAAAAGTGTTGTTGAGAAAAAATCATTTTTTCTCTTTTTCCCTTTTGAATAATTAGCCAAAAAGACTTTTTCAGAATAAGAAAGCCGCTCGCGACGATAAATATCTTTTGCTATATCTATGACTTGTTCAAAAGTTTTTCTAATACTAATAATATCAACGATTTTCTTGGTTATTCCACATTGTTTTAATCGTTTATTTTCATTTTTAGCATAAAAATTCCACTGCACCAGCCATGCCTTTTTCATCACGCCAAGTTTTTTTGTTTGCCAGTTAGTTTTCATTTTGTTTTGCGGGGACAACAACAGCACTTTGCGTGAATAATATATCCCTTGCATATAATACATTTTTTATATATTGGTCAGGATTAGTCTTGATTATTTCTCTTAGGTAAAGCAGTTGAATTAAAAATCCAGAAAAAATAGCCTCAATAAGCCGAAAAGCATCTATGTAAGTAATAGATGTACAACCTTTTTCTCGAAAAGCTTTTTTTATGTTACTGTTCGTCTTTATCGAAAGATTATGTCCAAAAATAATATACTCTTCCTTTTCTTTGGTGGCTGGAGGAAACGAATAAAAATGAAGAAAAGAATTTCTTATATTCCAAACAACTTTAGAATTTGGTGCTATAAGCCCTTTATATTTTTTATACTCATTATTTTTTTCTGTAAGAACAAAATTATCTACCCATGCCCTAAATCTAGCTTCGTTGTTGTTGTCTAAATCACTACCTCTTGTTCCCAAAAAAATTTTATGAATCCTAGATAAAGAATCCGCTAATGTAAAAGCCAAACAAAGCTGACTTTTTATAGATTCGGGTCTGTTTTTTCTCAGTGTCTGAACATCATCACGAATATCCTGAAAATAATTATTATTTAGGTTTTTAAGGAACTCTTTTTCTGTTGTATCCCATTCACCTTGAGTTAAATTTTGCTTTTCCATATTTTTAATTATTTAAACCTATTCTCATACAACCCACCTAAATATTTTTAAATCATTTTTCGAATTCCTTTCAAAATCTCCCTACTCTCCCCATCCAATCTCCTCATCTCCTCTAAAATCTCTTTCGGTTCGCGCAGGACTGCTTCAGCGGCTTTGCTTGGGTTCTTGACTGACAAATCAAATGTGGTTTGGTCAATATCTTTGACAGCCACGCTCCACGAATTTTCGCTGTTTGCTTTGGTTTTTTGCAATTCTATAAATTCCGCCAAATCGTTTTCGTTAAGAGGATTGCCTTTGCCAAGATTGCGAGCGAGATTGAGTTGGTAAAACCAGACCTTTTTTGTTGGCGCGCCTTTTTCAAAAAATAGCACCACCGTTTTAACGCCCGCGCCTTGGAATGTCCCGCCAGGCAAATCAAGCACTGTATGAAGATTGCAATTTTCTAAAAGAAGTTTGCGCAAAGAAACCGAGGCGTTATCGGTATTGGAAAGAAAAGTATTTTTAATAACAATACCCGCCCTGCCTCCGGCTTTAAGAATCTTTATAAAATGCTGAAGAAAAAGAAACGCCGTTTCGCCTGTCTTAATCGGAAAGTTTTGCTGAATTTCCCGACCAATACCGGCGCCAAAAGGCGGATTTGTTATAATAACATTAAAGCGGTCCTTTTCTTGAATGTCATTGATATTTTCCGCCAGCGTATTGACATGCTTGATATTTGGCGCTTCAACGCCGTGCAAAATCATATTCATTATACCGATGATATAAGCCAGCGATTTAATCTCTTTTCCGTAAAAGGTCTTGTTTTGCAGAGTCGCCATTTGACTTGAAGAAAGTTTGGACTGATTTTGCGTAAGATAA
>JAHILZ010000039.1 GCA_018896765.1 Patescibacteria group bacterium
AACTTTATAACTTTATAACTTTATAACTTTATAACTATTTCCATATCGTCACAATCACCATATTCTCAAAGTTCTCAATTTTGGGTTTTTTCTTTTTTAAGTCTTTGAATAATTGGAATGTCCTATCTATCCCGCTTCCCAGCTGTTCCATATAGCCAAGGCCGAAGAGCGTCTCGGCGATAATCGGATTTCGGCTGTATTGAGAGCGCAAAATAGTTTCCGGAGTTATGCCATTGGGCAGATTTCCCGGACTTTCAACTTTAAAACTTGATAACTTCATCAGGACTTTCGACTTTAAGGACTTTCCGAATTGATAACTACCGCCCGAATATTTTATCTCTATAAGCAATAACCGCATCAACGATTTTTTCAAATTCAGGCAGATCGCCAACAAGCGAAGCTAAATGAGCTTCCCAATATTTCTTAAATTGGTCCAAGTGTTCTTTGTCGACTCGCCTAACCAGATCCTTATCCAATTTACGAAATTCGCATTTTTTCTCAAAAATATCTTTTATAAGTTTTAAATCCAATTTTTCATTGCCGGCAATATACCAAATGTCAAACAAGTCCCTGGTCCTCGGATATGTTCTAATGAATGAAATAGCCATAAATTTATCAGAAATAATTTCTTCCAATTTTGCCGCTTTTATCGCGGACTTTCCAAAAACAGCATCGTCAGAATAATCATGGTAAATCTCCCTGCTTTCCGGTTCAATGAAAATTTTGTCCACAAACGACAAATCGATCTTAATTTTAGATTTTCCCTTAATGCTTTGAAAATGTAAAATACCTTTAAAAGCTTCCTCGCCATATTCTTCCCGTTCTTGCTTTACATTAAAAAATTCCAAAGTTGCGCCAAACTGCTGATTTGCCTCATAACAAATATGCTCAAGAATTACTCTTGTGTCTTTTTCACTTCTCAAGCTTCTATTCACTAAAGTAAAATCCAAATCTTCCGAAAAACGATAATTCGTAAAATAGCATTTCTTAAGCGCCGTACCGCCGCGAAAAACCCAATCTTTCGTCATTGAATTTTGAGATATGATTCTCAGCGCTATTCCCAAATAATAATCCTTTTCTATAACACTTGGATCAACTTTTGTTTCGCCGGCTTTTTGATAAATTTCGTCTCGAGTGATCATATTATTTAGCTTTCCAATTTAATAGATCCCTGTTTGTAATATTTACATTAAGCTTCCATTTGGAATTCCATTCGGAATTTTCAGTTGGAAGCAAAGGCTCAAGTGCTACTGAATTAGGATTTGTTATTAAACTCTTGATTTTTATCAGTTCCTCTTCATTTGAAACTTCCAGCAATTCAAGCAAATACCCCAGCCTCTTCAACGCCGGCTGTCCCATCTTCCGCGCATACGAAATTATATTCTTTGACCGATTGGTCTGATAAAAATTATATAATCCCTTTACGGCCTCGCTGATGCCGCCGCAGTATTGCGGAAACGCCAAACAATCTGCCAGCGTTTTTTCAGGATCGGTGATATTGACCTGATGACTCGCAACCCAAATTTTAGCAATGCCAAAAAATCTCTTTTCCGTTAGGCGAATAATATGATATCTGCTATTTAGCATTGTTATTTTTGATTTTTTAACGCTTTTTGTAGTCTGAATATATGTAGTATTCGGTATCTGTTCCGTTAATCCCCAATGATTCAGAGCCGACCAGAATGATATCGCATAAGGATCAACGATATTTGCCCCAATCCAAAAATTGCTTGTTGTCCAGCCTTCCTGATAGCCCTCGGGAATATAAAGGTATGTTCCCGATTTTAAAGAAATCAATCTCTTGTCTTTAACTATGCGGGATATAATAACCCTTGCCGAATTGGCGCTTTTACTCCCTGAGATATCTAAAATCTCGCCAAAAGAGTATATCTCTTTCTTTCTTCTGTTTAATTCAGATAATATTTTCTTCTTTATGCTTTCCTTCATATTTTTAACTTTTAAAGGTAATTTATTAACACTTATGTTAATAACGGTAGCACAAATATTAAACAATGACAATACTTTATGACTTTCTTTATGACTTTCGACATTATGGACTTTACAGACTTTCGACTAACCTTTACTTTTCGACATTACGGACATTACAGACTTTCGACTAGCCTTTACTTTCCGACTTTACGGACATTAAGGACATTCGACTTCTTTTTACTTTATAAACTTTATAACTTTATAACTTTATAACTTACTTCCATATCGTCACAATCGCCATATTCTCAAAATTCTCAATTTTGGGTTTTTTCTTTTTTAATTTCAGCAAAATCAAGTTTTTTCAACTGTTCAAAAATTTGCTCATCAGCCAATTCTTCGGCAAAATAAATAGCCGACAATTCATTAATTTTATCTTTCATGGCCAATTCCCAATTACTTAAAATACTCTTTAGACTGATATTTTTTCTGATTTCTTTTCGCTTGACTAACTCTATCACCTCCTCCAAATCAAGCTTTAGCTTCAAAAAAATCATCGTAAAATCATAAAAATCGCGATATCTAACTCTGTCATTCATCGCTCTTATTTTTTCAGCGGCAATTTCCCGTATATCCATTACTCGCGCTTGGGTTATTATTCCATATTCATTTATATAATCCATATCTTGCGGCGGCAAAACAACATTTTGCAAAAAATCAGTTTCAACCTTAAGGCTGTTTGATTGTCCAAGCGGGCCGGTAAAAAGCAAGCGTTCGATTTTTATGGTAGCTTTTGAAATATATGACTTTTTTACAGTCAAAAAGTCATATTGCTCAAACACCGCTTTGATTTCTTCCAACGCAAGAGGCGCGCGATTAGCTGAAAAATCCAAATCTTCGGAAAATCTTAGCTGCGGGAGATAAATGTGATGCAAAGCGGTTCCGCCTTTAAAAATCAATTTTTCACGCAAAGGCGAATCATAGATTATTTTAGAAACAAGCGTCAAAAAATAATCCTTCTCAGCGATAGCCAAAGGATATTTAAGTTTTTGGCGATTTAGCAATACTAACTGTTTTCTGCTCATTATTTGTATATTTTTATTATTTTGCGCCATAATTATTTTTAAAATGTTTATCCGTATAAATTCTCCACTTGGCATTAAAAACTTCAGCGCCTGAAGTCATAAAACTATGATTCTTATTTTTTTTAACTGAATTATATAATTCATCAGAATTAATCCCGACCAAATCAAAAACAAAACCCAATGTTCTTACTACCGTTATCGTGCAATTCTTGCTAATTTCCATAAATTTCTTTAAATCAAAATCATTTTTAAAAGTTTCCAATTTTTCAATAATCAAATCGATATTATTTACCGTCCTTCTATAAATCAAAAAATCCGATATAGCCTGCTCTTTCAGCGCGACTTTCACCAAGCGTCCATCTATATTAAATTCTTTATAAGCGTTTAATAATTTTTTTTTAGCTTTTATGCATTCAAAAATCCAGTTGGAAAACTTTTTATTGTAAGTTCTTTTTTTACCAATCGATGTAACAACTTTTAAATATTGATCAAACAATCCATAGTATTGCAAAGCCGCTTCAAACGATACATATGAATCATCATTAATAATTTGCGCGATTGTCAATTGGCTAAGTTCCGTAGTACCGCGGCTGGAAATATCCGATATGACAAAAGTGCCTTTTTTAATCCTGACAAGCCAACCTTTTTTTACTAAATTGGAAACAAAATTTTTAATTTCTTGCTTACTCTTATTTTTACCGGCTACCTCGCAAATCATATCAAAAATAACTATATTGCCGTATTTAACAATTAGTTTTTCTATAATTTCAAGTTCTTTATTGCTTAAAGTTGTCATGTATGATTTGTTAATAATATAATACATATTGTATTACTTTCTATACATATTATACACTAAATAAGGGTAATGTCAATAAAAGCCTTATTTAATCCAAATTCCTAAAACTTAGTTTTAGAAAGAGATTCATTTAAAATTTGATTATTGAAAATTCAATGTAAATTGGAAATTAAAAATTAAACTTTCAGCACTCAATTTCTTCATATTCCAACTTTCTACTTTATAACTTTATAACTCTATAACTTTACTCGCCCCGTGAAATTGGAGCCTTGCTCCACTATTTCACTGGGGTAACTTTATAACTTTACTCGCCCCGTGAAATTGGAGCTTTTCTCCAC
>JAHILZ010000005.1 GCA_018896765.1 Patescibacteria group bacterium
TCAGCAACTTTAAACTTTTAGCTTTACCCTGTTAAATTTGCCTCGCAACTATTTAACAAGGCGCAACTTTGAATTTTGCATTTTGAACTTTGAACTATTTATAGATTGCTTCGGTCGTCCCGAGTACTCGGGACTCCTCGCCCTGTTAGATAATTTATATCAAATATGCACAAGTGATATATATTACTATCTAACAGGGCGAGCAATGACAGAAGTGCCGATATGCTTAATTTATTATTATGATAATAAAAAAAAACATTAAAACAATTTTGGCGCGCGCAAAGAAATTCTCAATATTTTTGGGCGGGAATAATTTTTTAAAATTAAGGAAAAATGCCTATTTTGGCCTTTTTTTTATCTTAGCCAGTTTGGCGCTTGCCGCGCTTATAGCGTGGCAAGCCGTTTATTTTTTATTTTTCTTAGCGGCTGTTTTATTTTTAGCGATAGTTTTTTGGAAAACAGAAGAAAGCTTGATATCCTTAGTTTTTTATCTGCCTTTCCAAATCGCGCTCAATGTGACGGAAAGCATTGACATGGCTTCAAGCAGGATCTTTGTCATCGTTTTGTTTTTAGCTTGGCTTATTAAATCTTTGGCAAAAAAGAAATTAATTATTCCTTACGGCATGACAACATGGCTTCTCGCGATTTTTTTAGGGTTGGCCGCGCTGTCCGCTTATTTCTCGATCGATCAGGAAAAATCGGCAATTAGGATGTTGTTTTTTTTCAGCATTGTTCCGCTTTATTTTATTTCCGCCGCTTATTTAAATTCAACGATAAAAATTGCAAAAGTTATTTATGTTTTATTGTTTTCCTCGTCAATAGCGGCTATCGCGGGCATTGTTCAGTTTTTGAGCCAGTTTATTTTTGGGATTGACGCGATAATGGATTTTTGGTCAAAAAATATCGCTTATTTGTTTTATGGCCAATCTTTTGGCAAGATAGTTGTCGCTAATCCCAGCTGGTTGGTTAATGTGGGCGGAGAAACTCTTTTTCGGGCTATTTCTTTTTTCCCGGATCCGCATATGTTTTCCTTTTATTTAGGATTGGCGGCGCCAATCGCTTTAAGCTTGGCTTTTTTTTCTAATATTTTTAATCTTTCTAATTGGCGGAGGTTTTTGCTTTATATATGCAACGCGGTTATATTTTTAGCTCTCGTTCTTACTTTTTCTCGCGCCGGATATGTTGGCGCGTTTTTTGGCATTGCCGCGATAATTTTCTTGGGTTGGAAGTTTTTTAACAAGCGGATCAAGTTTATTATCGGGGCGGTTGTTTTAATCGGCGGTATTGTGGTTTTTAATTCATCAAGCGCCGTTGTTTCCAGGTTTTTTAGCAGTTTTAATCTTTCCGAAGGGTCTAACTCCGAACGTTTGTTAAATTGGCGCCAATCGATTAAAATTATAGAGGACTATCCTGCCACTGGCGCGGGGGTTGGCGCGTATGCGGAAGCGGTTAACGCGCGGGCGCCGGAAAGGTCTTCTATTACCGCGCATAACACTTATTTTGATATTGCCGCTGAAATGGGCATTCCGGCTTTGCTAATATGGATAATTATTTTAATATTAACGATAAAAAAGTTTATATCGATTTTAAGATCAAGGGATTGCGAATTATCAAAAGAAAAAGTTATTTCTCTTGGCATGATTGGCGCGCTTGTCTGGTTTTCGGTTCAGATGTTTTTCGACACGGCGATTTATTCGCCTGTCTTGCTGGCGCTCCTAATGGTTTATTTGGCGATTAGCGTGAATTTAGAGGAAAAAAAATAATAAAATAATATTGCTATTTTTGCGTAAAAAAATGGTTTGGAAGCGAATTGATCCAATGTAATATTTGACTATATGTTTATTTAAGTTATAATAAAAGCATAAATAATATTACTTTTTATGCCATCAAAAAAAGAATTAATTAAATTTTGGCTTGATATGTCTGAAGACGACAGAATAACAGCCAAAACACTTTTGGAGACAAAAAGATATTCTGCCTCATTGTTTTTTACGCATATTTTTCTGGAAAAAATATTAAAAGTTTTGGTCGTAGAAAAAACTGGGAATCCTGCGCCTCACACTCATGATTTATTGAATTTAGCCAATACAGCGGAAATTGCTTTAGTCGACGATTAAAAAAATATTTTTCGGGAAATTAATACTTTTAATATCGCTTCTCGTTATGATGATTACAAGCAGGAGTTTTATAAAAAAGCGACAAAAAATTACACAGTAAAATATTTTACTGAAGCAAATAAATTATATTTATGGTTAGCAAAAAAATTTACACAAAATTAGAAGTAAAAAAGATAATTTCTGATTATAAGAAATTATTAAAACAAGAAGGGATTGCTTTTGAAAAAGTTTATCTTTTTGGATCATACGCTAAAAACCAGCCCCATCAATGGAGCGATATTGATATTGCTGTGATTTCTCGCGCTTTTGGCAAGGATTTTTTTACCGAACAAGTGCTTTTGGATAAAATTGCCGATAATATCAGTTATGCGATTGAACCGCATCCGATGCATCCTAAAACCTTAAATGACAAATGGTCTGTTTTGGCTTTAGAAATAAAAAAATACGGGAAGATTGTGTAAAATCCTTGAACAATGTTAGTTTTTTGAAAAATACTATCAAACTCTAGAGTCTGATAGTATTTTATTTTCCGCGCAAAAAAAATAAGGGCTCGGATTGAATTGTCTTTTTTGAGACTTTTCAATCCTTGTCCTAAAGTAAAATTGCTAATTCGTGCAATACCGGACTGCCATACCATACGTCTGTCCTTCTTCCGTGATGGAATATTAAACCATTATCATTTTCTTTTGTCGGAAGATTTAATAAAGCCCTTTCAAAAGAAGTAGCGTCTAGCACCCCTTCACTAATCGCAGTAATAACTTCTTTATAGAAATTATTTGCGGCTAATATAAATTCGCTATTTTTGCAGGAAAAATCACTAATTAATCTTTGTGCAAAAAAAGCGGTAACAGACGGCGTATAATAAAGTGTTGTTTTTTTAAACTGATCAAGAGAAAGATTTTTTATAATAAATTTCTCCACTTTATTACTTACAACTTCACCGCTTTCTAGAAGATAGTGAAGCCGTAAAATATTTATAGCGCTGGTAGGATCCCAATGATTCCGGATTGCATTGCCAGAAGAATACGGATCTTTTACCCAAACACCGGTTCCTTGCTCCGTGGTATTATTTAATAACAGTTCTCTTAACAATTCAAGTTCGCTAATTTTCAAGCGGTTATTTTTAACCAAAAGATAAATAGCAAAGCTGGTATCCTCCCAGTCTGCTGGATAAAATCCATTAAACTGCCAAAGAGCAAAGCCTTCTATTTCATGTTTATAAGCGCGCTGTTCTATAAAATCTAACGCTTTATCAATATTATACTCCCATAACTTTTTCCAGTTATTTTTAAGTTGAGCTAAATAAATAGCTACCATAGTAATAGCTAGCGTATCAACTAAACTTGTCTTTTTTTCTTGGAAATTAACCATTAATGTTGGGACTTGTCCTGATGACCATTGTGTTGAAAATATATTTTCATTTTTCATCTTTCTTTCCTCCTTTTGATTTTTTTTCTTGGTTTTATTTCCGAAATTTCTAAAATTTCAGAAAATTTTAAGTTTGCAACAATGTGAAAATCTCCCTTACTAATGTTATAAAAACATAACTTTAAGGAAGTTTCGTTTAAATGTGGTTCGTCTTTTAGTTCTGCTTGTATAAATTCAATATTTTTAAATTTGCAAATTCCCCTTTTATGTTTAACAACAAACCATTTATTTCCACTGTCATCAAAAGACATTTTTTCAAGAAAACTTTGAAGAATCAAAATTTCTTGTTTTAGTTTTTGCTCTTCCCATTCAAGCCGTTTTCCCATTTTTAAAAATTTTTCTATTTCTCTCTTGTTCATATTTTCCTCCTTTTGGCTTAATCGGCCAAACTTGCTTATTAAGCAAATAGTATGCAAATTTGACCGATTAAACTTTTAAATTTTAAAAGAACAATTTGACTTTAAAGTATAGCACAATATGAATACTTGTCTATACTATTGGGATATGGTATAATGGCACTAAATAAAATATTATAAATATTGGCTTAAAATAGCCATAATTTATAATAAAAATTGTTGTCATAAATTAAAAACACTATTATGTTAAAGATTTTAAAACAAATCGGACTTAAGGAAAAAGAAATTAAAGTTTATTTATCTATATTAAAATTAGGATCTTCGCCTGCCCAAACTATTGCTATTGAAACCGGTATAAAAAGAACGACTGTATATTTAGTTTTAGAGAAGCTAAAAGAAATCGGCCTTGTTGGCGAAATAATTAATAAAAATAAAAAACTGTTTTTTGGAGAAAAACCGGAAAAATTGCTTAAAATTATTCAACAAAAAAAGCAAGAGATTAAAAATGAAGAAAATAGAATTATTGAAATTCTTCCTCAGCTCGAAAGAATATTGCAAAATAAAGATAAGGGAACTAACGAGGAAATCCGCCATTATCAAGGAAAAGAAGGAATTTGGAATATTATTGAAAACTATTTAAAAAGCCGGCAAGATCTGTATATTTTCTTTCCCGGAAAAACTTATGAGCATCTTGGCCTTTCGCGAATTCTTTCTGATGTCACAAAAAAGCGCCGTCAAATTGGAAAAAACAAGGCTTACATAATTACCGATTATCACGCTCAAAATAAAAAATTTTTTCGCGAAGAAGATATGGATTTTAGAGAAATTAGATTCCTGCCGGAAATCAGTCGTTTTGATTCGGGAATACTTATTTATGATCGAAAAATCGCTTTGGTCTCGCTTCAAGAGCCATATTCATCCATTTTAATTCAAAACACAGAAATTTTTTCTTTGATTAAATTTATGTTTGATATCATTTGGCAAAGATTGGAAGACAAAAATTTGCCGGACGCTAAAACAATCGACAAAGCGAGGAGTATTCAATTAAATTAAAATTATGGATTTTTTATTGCAAAACTTGGTGATATTTTTAGTTTTAGTGATTTTCGTCCATTTTTCGCGGAAGAAAATTGAAACCGGAATATATGCCGTTGTTTTTTGTTTGCCATTGTATTTAATAAGACTGAATGTTTTTGGCATTCCATCGACTGCGCTGGAATCGGGAATTTATATTTTATTTATTATATGGTTGGCTAAAAATTATCGCCAGATTAAATCGGTCGAAATTATTCCTGATAAATCACTGCGACTTGGAATAATTTTATTACTTGTCGGTGTTTTAATTTCCACTTTTTTTTCTTCCGAATTAAAAACCAGCGCCGGAATTTTAAAAGGATGGTTTGTAGATCCTTTTTTATTTTTTATTATTTTAGTCTCGGAAATAAAAACGTTAACACAAAGAAAAAATATTTTAAAGGCGTTTTTTTTCTCCGGCGCGGCAGTGGCGGCGGTAAGTTTGTTTTATTGGTTTGGTTTTTTGTCAAACGGGGTTTCTTTTGATAGCCGGCTTCATTCATTCTATTTATCGCCGAATTATCTGGCTATGTATTTATCCCCCGCTTTGATCGTCGGGATTTGGCTTATTTATAGGACGCTCGGCATCGATTTTTTTAAAGAAAAAAATATAAGAGAAAACTTTTTTTTAAGCGCCATTTCTTTTATTATAATTGCTGTCGCGCTTTATTTTACTTATTCTTACGCCGCATGGATTGCGGTTTTTGCCGCCGTTATTTTATTTTTTTATTTATTAACAAAAAAGACGCCGGATTTCCATTGGAAGTCCGGCGTCCAAGCCGGCGTTCAATATGATAAAAAGTTTAGTTTGCAAAAAAAGACTTTTTTGTTTGCCGCCGTTATTTTGTTTTTTATCGCCTTATTTTTAACCCAGGCGGGAACCGGCAAATTTGATAATTTGAAAAATTTGTCTTATCGCTCTTCTCTTAATTCCCGTTTGATGATTTGGCGGTCAGCTTGGGAAATCGGTAAGGATAATTGGCTGATCGGAATCGGTCCGGGGAATTTTCAGAAATATTATTTGGATTATCAGGCAAGATTTACAGAGCCGTATTTGGAATGGGCTGTGCCTCAGCCTCACAATATTTTCTTGGCGTTTTGGTTGGAAACGGGAATTTTGGGGCTTTTGGGTTTTCTTGTGATTTTGGCGTGGTTTTTTAAGTGCAGTTTGAGTTTATTGAAAAGCAATTTATTGAGAAGAGAAAACTTTTTATTGGTCGCTGTCTTATTTTCCATAATGGCGTACACAATCATGCATGGTTTATTTGATACTACCTATTGGAAAAATGATTTAGCGATAATTTTTTGGCTAAATTTAGCTTTGTTGGCTTCGATAAAAAAATAATTTAGGATAATACAAAAAAACCGCTTTTTTCTGAGGGCGGTCTTTTTGATTTGTGCTAAAAAAACTAAATCGGTAGCCAGCTTGCTATGCCTGAAACAGCGGAACAAGCCGCGTCAGTAAGAATATTAATATTGCAAGTGTAGTCAATAGCCACCATTATAACAACAACTATTAATACAACAACAAGAAGTTTTATGAAGATTGCGCTAAGCGCGCTTACTACTGATATTATAATTTGAAGAACAATCCTTGCCGTTGCTTGAGCGATTTTTAGAGCTAATTTTTTTGCTTCATCCTCGATTTTTTTCTTGATGAGTTTTTTAGCATTATATTTATCTCTAAGCATTTTTATTCTTTTGGCTACATTGCTATTTTTAATTTTTGCTATTTTATCTTGAATTGCTTTGGCTCTTTCGTCTGCGTTTGCGACTGCTTTGGCCAGCTTAGGGTTTGATTTTAAAACTGCTTGAGCCGCTTTTCCTGCCTGTTCTCTTCCATACTTTTTTGCACGATCGGTTTGTTCTTTTACTTTATTTTTTCCGTGCTGTATTGCCGCGTCTTTCAATCCCATTTTTTTCGGATTTTCCGGTCCGTTTTTATTCGCTGCTCGTTGTCGTTCTAAGAATGCCTTATCAGATTCTCCATATTCTTGTTTTAGCGCCGGTTGTCGAGCGCTTTCTTCAGCGCTGTCCCTAAACATGTTCATTCTATCTTCGAAATCTTGTTTTGCTTCTTGCGCTTTGCTTAATTTTTCTTTCGCGTAATTTTTTCCGCGCTCTATATGGCCGATATTTTTTGATTCTTCTCTCAGCTCTTGCGCGGTTTTTGGATTTTTGGGCGCTCTTTTTTCAACAACCCCGGATGTTAAGCGCGGTTTAAATTTATCCATATAAAATAAAGTTTATTTATAACAAAATGTTATATTAAAGTAATAGTTTTTTTATTCTTTTTTTACTTTAATAGTTTTTTTATTGAAGAAATCAATCACTTTTTGCGAAATTTGGCTTGGCGTATTAAAGGCTTTTATCCACCAGTCTTGGGCGCCAAGCCGTTTTCCTTCCATGATATCAATCGGAGACGCGAGGTTTGAAAGCACGATAATGGGAATTTTTTTAATTTCTTCTTTATCCGAAGCTTGCCTGACTTCTTCCAGGAGATCAAAGCCGTCTTTTTTCGGCATGACAATATCGAGGAGCACGAGATCGGGAAGAAATTTTTTCATTTTTTCTATTCCGATTTGGCCGTTGGCCGCGGTCTCGACTTCAAAGCCGCCGGCAGTGATCCTTATGCGATACATTTCGCTTATATCGCTATCGTCTTCCACGATTAAAACTTTCTTTTTGTTTTTTTCAAACATCATATTATTTGTTAATTTTTATGAATTACAAAATGTATTTTTTCGCATTAGCGCGCTTGATATTCGCGCTTTTTCGCTTCTATAAAATCATAGAAGCGGATTTACGCGGATATAAACGCGGATTTACGCAATGCGAATATCAACGCGTCCCGAGTGCTCGAGATCGCGAAATGAATTTCGTAATCCAAACTAATTTATTAAAAATTAAATTTTAACCAAATAAATTAAGTCTCGCGGCGCTTCTGTCATTGCGAGTCCCGCATTAACGATAAATTATGGCAATGTTTCTTGTATGCCGCGTCAATGCTCGCATTTATTATACCAGTTTTCGCTGTTTTGTCTCGCTGTCGAGGATTTTATTCACAAGAGCGTCCGCTTTTTTATTTTTTTCTCGAGGAATATAAGTAAATGTTATTTTTTCGAAATCAAATGTCAGATTCCAGATTTTAATGAAAAGCGGTATTATTTTTTCGTCTTTTATCCTATATTGATGATTAAGGTGCTTGACTGCCAGCTCAGAGTCAAGGAAGCACCTGACATTTTTGGCTTTTAGCGATTTAGCTTTTAGCAAGGCCATTATCAGCGCTTTGTATTCGGCTTCGTTGTTAGTAGCTTTGCCGATAAATTCGCCGTATTCGTATGTTTTGCCGTTGCTTGCGCAGAGCGCGACTCCAATAGCTGCCGGACCCGGATTGCCGCGGGAACCACCGTCGGAGTAAATTGTTAGGGTATCATTCATTGTTTTTTTAAATAATTATTTCGCAAAATTTATTTTTAATAATAAGTGAAAAAATAATAATAGATTAAGTCTAAAGTCTAAATTTAAAATTTTAAATCAAGGATAAATTTCTAAATGAATAAAAAAATTAAAATTTTATCATTTAGGATTTCATTTAAAATTTAAAACTTAAAATTTAGCCTTAAATAATAAGTTTTTTACTTCTTATTTAGTATTTAGAATACATATTCATTTTCCCACTATTTTCATATCCACTATCTTAAACTCCAAATTGCGGTGCCCATTCCATTGATTAGCGGTTAGAGTAAAAACAATATCGATTAAGCTTCCCAGTTTTAATTTATTCGACCATTCGCCGAAATTAAATCCGATGGCATGAAATTTTTTCCCTTTTTCCAGAGAAGATTCCATGCTAAGCTTGAGGTGTTTTTCGCCGTTTCCCACCGCGCGCATTTCGATTACATTCATATTGCGAAGGAGAAATAGGGGCTCCGGATTCGCTTCGCCGTATGGAGCAATTTTTTCAACTTGTTCAAAAAATGCCCAATCTATATTTTTTATTTCAATTTCAGCATCAATCTCAATGCTTGGGGAAAGTTCCTCGCTTTTGATTTCGCTCGCGGCAATATTCGCTATTTCTTTTTTTAGTTTTTCAAGATTTTTATTTTCTACTTTAAAACCGGCGGCTCCTTTATGCCCCCCAAATTCCAGAAGAAGCGGATGGCAGCGGTTGAGAGATTCAATTACATCAAAAGAAGGGATACTGCGGCACGAACCTCCGGAAAAATTTTCTCCTTTATTATATATAAAAACAGGCCTTGAATATTCGTCTGCCAATTTTCCCGCGATTAATCCCAGTATTCCGATCGGCCAAGCGCTGTCGCCTTCAAAAATGATTTTTTCCAGCGGGTTTTTTCCAATTCGTTCGCGGATTTGCTTTATGATTTTTTCGGTTATGCTTTGGCGCTGAGCGTTGAGTATTTCCAGCGATGCCACCAGTCCTTGCGCTTCTTCGGCGGATTCGGTGATCAGCAGTTCAAAAGATGTATTAGCGTGGTCCATTCTTCCCGCGGCATTGATTCTTGGCGCGATTTGATACCCTATCGCATCGCTATCGATTTTGAATGTTTGCTCTTTCTGCGCGGAAGCGGATTTTGTTGTTTTGATCTTTTTAATTAATTCGGACAATCCCAAATTTTTTGTTTTTCCCAAGACTATCAAACCGTAATTCAGCAAAGTCCTATTTTCGCCGAGGAGAGGCACGGAATCAGCCACCGTTCCTACTGCCACAAGATCAAGCAGCCATTTTTCAAATGATACATTGGTTTTGATCTCGCTTGAATTTTGTTTGAGATTTTGACTGGAAAGAAGCGCCTGGGATAATTTAAAAGCCACGCCCACCCCCGCTAAATTTTTAAAAGGGTATTTGTCGTCTTTCTGCTTAGGATTGATTATCGCCAGAGATTTCGGCAATTTGTCAGGAACCCAATGATGGTCGGTAATAATCACATCCATTCCCAGCGAGTTGGCCAATTCAATTTCTTTCCGGCTGGCAACTCCGCAATCAACCGTAATGATCAAAGATACGCCGTTTTTTTTAATTTGCTCTATTGCTTCTTTGTTTAAGCCGTATCCTTCCTTGGCTCTGTCGGGAATATAAACCGACACATTCTTTGCTCCGAGGAATTTTAGCGTTTTTATGACTAAAACGGAAGATGTAACTCCGTCAGCGTCATAGTCTCCGTAAACTAAGACTTTTTCTTTTCTTTCTATCGCATTGAAAATTCTCTCGACCGCTTTTTTCATTCCTTTCAGAAGATAAGGATCGTGGATGTCGTTTTTATAATCAGGGCTAAAAAACTCATCAATTGTTTCTTGGGAGGTCAACCCCCTGTTATAAAGCAGCTGCAGTATTAAGGAGGAATGTTCGGGAAAAGTTTCAGCAAATTTTTTATCAATCGCGGGCTTGATAATCCATTTTGTTTCCATAAAATCATTCTAGCATATTAACATACTAGCATTTTAACAAGAACTGATTAAATTATTTTATTTTCAATCAAATAATCTTTTACAATCTCAAAAATTTTTTCGTGGCCTTTGGAATTCGGATGCACGCCGTCTTCAAGCAAATTTTTACAATTTTCTTTTTTGAGTTTTTCGAAAATTTCAATAAAGGCGATTTTGTTTTCAGCGCAAACGGATTTTATAATCTTGTCATATCTTTTGATATATTCATTTTTATATGATACTTCCGGCAGCCACGGTATTGGGTCAACCTTAGATTCATCGATTGGCAATAATCCGGTAAAAATAATATTTATAGAAAATTCTTTTGCTAAATTAATCAATTTTAAAATGTTATTTGTGAAATTTTGCGGCGGAATCCGCAGCGACTTAATATTATTATTAAATTCTGAATCGTTGGAGCCGATAGAAAAAATGATTATGGATTTTTTATCTTCTTTTAGTCGCTGCTTTGCCTCGAATTCAAATCTTTCCAGCAAATCTTCGGTTGTATCGCCCGACACGCCCAAATTGTAAACATAGTATTCAAAATTTTTTTCGCTTAAGTTTTTCTCGTCAATAAAATTGCTTAATCTTGTTACCCACCCTCCCCGCTTATCCCATTTTCCATAAGCGATGCTATCTCCGAAAATTAAAATTTGCGACATAATTGCGAAAATTACAAATTACAAAATCCAAATGTCAATTCAATGTTAAAATCTTAAAATAACTAAACATCAAGAAACAAATACAGGTGAATAATAATCAATAACCAATTAAGATTTATAATTAAGCCCTAATGCCCAAACCCCAATTCCCAACCAAACCATAAGCCCCAAATCCCAATATTGGATTATCAGGCTTGGGATTTTGAGGTTTGGGATTTGGTTGGTCATTGGTCATTAAGATTTGGGATTTAATTTGATTATTGACCTAACTTTGTCATTTGAATTTTGTCCCGAGTGCTCGGGATTGATTTAGCATTTGGAATTTGGATTTTGAAATTGCTGTCAATGGTTTATTTATTAGTCGCTTCAACTTTATTTTTTAATTTTTTCCATTCTTCATCAGCTTGTTTTTGTATCCGCTCAATAATTGATTGGTTTTCAGGCAATAATAAGTGTTTGAATCTGACTTGCGATTTAATCCAATCGCCTACCGGCAAAAACTTGGCTGGCGTGTAATTTATTTTGTATTTGCCATTTTCAATTTCATAAAGCGGCCAAAGCCCTGTTTCCACAGCTAGGCGGGCTATTTTAATCGTTAGATTCGGCGGGAAACCCCAAAATAATTGGCAAGGACTTAAAATATTTATAAACGATGGACCTTCAGCGGCCATCGCTTTCTGAATTTTCGATGCGACATCAGTCCAAAGATGGATTGAAGTCTGCGCCGCGAATGGAATATCGTGGGCCGCGACAATTTCAGTTAAGTTTTTTCGCTTTTGTTTTTTGCCGAAACTAATTTTTCCCGGAGGAGTCGTGGTAGTGGCGGCTCCTGTTGGCGTGGCTCCGGATCTTTGGTCCCCCGTATTCGCGTATGCTTCGTTATTGTAGCAGACATAAAGAAATTTATGGCCACGCTCCAGCGCCCCGGACAAGCTTTGCAGTCCGATATCATAGCTTGATCCATCTCCGCCGAAAACCACGAATTTTATTTCTCGGCTGATTTTTCCTTGGCGCTTCAAAACATTGTATGCTTCCACTATTCCGCTAGCGGTTGCGGCGGCATTTTCAAAAGCGCTGTGAATCCATGGAATATTCCAGGCGGAATAAGGATAGACCGAAGTTGAAACTTCCAAGCATCCTGTCGCGTTGATAGCGATGACTGGCTCTTTTATATTGGCTAATATTTGCCGAACGCAAATTGGCGCTCCGCATCCGGAGCACAAGCGATGTCCGCCGGTTAATCTTTCAGGAGCTTTCGCGAGATCGTAGATAGTAGTCATAGAAAAAAGTTGAAAATTAAAAGTGCAAAATTAAAAGTGTATGTGTTTCGCTTTGAGCGAAACTCCAAAATTTTTAACTTTTCATTTTTAACTTTTAACTATTTATATTATACCATTTATTCTATGGTAAGCCAAATGTAAAAGGCGCGTAAAAGGCGGAATATTGGCTATCAGCTACATTTCTATCGCATTCTTCAGATGGCGGATTGTTGCTTTGCGCGTAGTTTTATCAATTTCAATCGCTATAACATCAATTCTCCACGAAGTATCATCGAAGCATTTATTTTCATAGAGAAATGTTTGGGCGGTTTTAATAATCTTTTTTTGCTTGGAAAAATTGACTGAATCTTCCGGAAGAAACGCGGAAGGAATATTATTGGTTTCGCGCGTTTTTATTTCAACAAATACCAGCTCTTTTTCTTGTGATTCGACTATTAAATCTATTTCTCCCCACCTTTTTGAGTAGTTTTGGTCAATTATTGCGTACCCATGTTTTTCTAGGTATTTTTTTGCTATTTTTTCGCCTAAATCTCCAAATTGACGTTTTTGAGTAATCATATTTGTATATTATACAATAAATTGACAAATAAATCAAATTATGTTTTTGTTTAGTGCTTATTATTGACAAATATGATATAATATTGTATAATATTTGCCGTACTTTAATATTGTTAATAAAATGTGTAAAAATAAAGCCCTTTTTGCTAAAATTGCTTCATCCGCCTTGGCTTGCGCTAAAACTGTTCTACGCTTGTCCGCCACTTGTAAAATTGTTTCACGTGAAACAATTTCAACCGCGCGATCTCTGTTCCAAATTGTTTCACGTGAAACAATTTGGTTTTCGTGGTTTGTTTTGCGTTTAATAGCGAGCATGCTTACTTTTTGCTTTAGAATAAACAACGATAGGATTGTCTCAAGAAACCCATAAGTGCTTTAGGCAAAGTTTTTAATTTATCGTTAAGGAATTTCAATATTTCCGCGCTTTTCCGCGTTAAGTCCGCGAAATTAGCGCCGAAGGCCTAATTTACATTATGCTCAATTATCGCTTAATAGAAGCTATTGCGCCCAATACTATCCAAAACACCAATTGTCCTTGCTGAAGAGTCCAAAAGTAGTGATCAAACAATCCGATAAACAAAAATCCGGCTAAAATGGATGTTAAGCCCATTTGCAGTAAAAGCAGCCTGCTATCAACTGTCGAGCCTGAAATTGTTTCACGTGAAACAATTTCAGGATTGCAATCTCTGTCTCTAATTGCTTCACCCTGCCGCGCTCCGGTTGAAATTGCTTCATCCGCCTTGGCTTGCGCTAAAACTGTTCTACGCTTGTCCGCCACTTGTAAAATTGTTTCACGTGAAACAATTTCAACCGCGCGATCTCTGTTCCAAATTGTTTCACGTGAAACAATTTGGTTTTTATTGCTAAGACATTGCCTTTTTAACACTAAAAATATAAAAAGGAGCAATAATGCAAGTCCTATTATCCCTAATTCGCAGGCAACCAATAAGTAAATATTGTGCGCGGGTTGAAATTGCCACCATTCCAAAGGCGTGGCGGTAAATTCTTGCATCTGTAAAGTAAAATTTTTACCGCCAATTCCAGTCAATGGATATTTTTTAATTATATTGATAGCGATATCATTATATAAAATTCGATAATCAATCGATTGTTGGTATGTATTTTCAACGATATTAGCCCGATTGCCAATTTGCTTCCAATTAGAACAGGAAATCAATAATAATGCAATAATTAAGCTAAAAATAAGAATAATGGTTGTTTTTCTGGTAATAAAAGTGATAAATTGTTTCACCCTCCGTCGCTCGTTACAAATTGTTTCACGTGAAACAATTGTGGAAATTTGCTTTAAATTAAAGAATTTTTTCAAAAAATATGCATGCTTCGAAGGGCAGGCGCCTGTCGTCCGTAGCTTTAGCGCTGGATGGTAAAACAATTTTGACTTAATTACCAAAAAGGTAAAAATAAAAAATATTAATATTGAGATTAGCCATGAAGTTCTTGAAAAAGTTAAAATAAAGGCTGTTAGATGGGCAATTATTCCGATTATAAGGAAAATATATAAAATTGTTTCACGTGAAACAATTTGCTTATTATGTTTTAAATCAGCCATTTTTTTGGCTGTTAAAGCATTGAAGGGCATGCGTGAAGTAATTTTATATATTTTTAATGTTTTATATGATAGCAAGAGCCATACCCCACAAAAAATACTTAATATAAGAAATCCGGAAAAAACATTCGGATGAGGAAAAGTTCCATACGCTCGGATTATTCTTTCGCCGTCAACAACAATTTTGGCGACATTAGGAATTTCCGGCGATAAAACAGATTCCATTAAAATTTTTAGTCCTAGTGATTTTTGCAGGTAATATTGTGTAACTCCGACAAGAGACTGGATCAGTCCGGAAATGAAAATTAGCGCAATAAATTTATTAAAACCGAACCATTGAAGACGAAAGCGAATATATAAAAAAAGCAATGCGAACTCCAGAACCTTAATTGACTGATAAAATGCGATATTTTTATACTCGGACCAGAAAATACTAGCAAACGACCATGTAATTAATGTAATAAGTACAAAAGTAATGGGGATAATATGGGGAGAACTGTGAATAAGGCAGTTTTTTATACTGAAATTACTAATTTTTGTCAAATTAGTAGCTTTTTTAATAATGTTGACAAAAAATAGAAATAGTGTTGTAATTAAAAAAATGTCTGAAAGATAAAGGAATAAAGTAGTGTATTCATTGAAAGCTCCATTCAAATAGGTTTGGGGCGTGAGAAAAGTTGATCTAGTTTGAATTGGGATTGATAATAAAAATAGCGCGAAAAAAATCTTTTCGAGTTTTTTTAAATTTATTTTTTGCAGATGACTTTTAAATTTTTCTGTCAAAGCGTTGCTCATACCTTATATAATAGCAGATTTTCGGGATTTTTAAAAATAAAAAATACCACTACGGCTATAGCGGTATTTTTTTTCTTGAGTATATTTACGATTTCGCTCGAAACTACTTCATCAAAAATTCGTTGGAATTTTTAGCGTCGGCGGCTGCGACGAGGAAAAGGGGTCAGGGGAAAAGGAATCGTCGTAGCCACCTCCTCTTTTCGCTCGGCTCGCCTTAAATTTTACAATTGAGAATACAGTAAAATTATTAGAGCAATTAGTGCTAAAACAAAAAGTCCAACGAGAAGCCATACAATAACGCTGGGCCATTTTTTTGTTCCTCCGTGTTTACGGTACCAGATTAAGCCGACTACTGGTGCAATTACAAAAACAAGAAATACGCCCCCAATAAAAGGAAGAAGTCTTGATAGTATTTCTCCCTTACATCAAAACTTTTAGAAGACGCCAGTAACTTAATTCCGTTAATAGTTCTCTTAAAAACATCCTTGCTATTCCTGAGCCAATTGTGGTTATTTTCTAAACCATCTAAACTTACAGAAATCGTGGACATTTTTGCTCTCTGCATTTGGCTGACAATTTCCGGAGTAATTAAAGCGCCATTTGTTACCATTCCCCAAGAAAAACCTAGTTCATTAGCATATCTCATTACTTCAAAAATATCATTTCTTAGAAGTGGTTCCCCGCCTGTTACTGCTATCGTTATTTGTTTCGGGTCAAAATCTTCGGCAATAGTACGAAAAACATTTTTTATTTCCTCAATAGTAATTTCATCTTTATTAATTCTTTCCGGGCCGCAAGAGCTACCGCAATGCTGACAAGTAAGATTACACCTTAAGGAACATTCCCAAAAAAGATAAGTAAGCGGATGCTATTTTCGCTGAATTTCGCAATACTTCTGCCACAGTTTTAATTTGCCCACTTTAAATAAATTTTTCATAAAGTTTTCGTGTAATTGTTCTTAGTTTATCAGCTTTTTGAGGCAATCACAAATTATTTTAGGAGCGGGTGAGCGGAATCGAACCGCCGTCTCAGCCTTGGCAAGGCCGTATAATAACCTTTATACTACACCCGCGTTAATTCTTGCTGAAACAATTTTAGCCACACGAAAATTTTTTCTTTAAGTTCTCTGCTTGAAAAATAAACATTGCAAATTCCATACGATAATCTTTTAGTCGGATGATTTCCTTTAATGAATTGAATCTTATGGAATTTATCTTTCGGCACACCAGAAATTTTACTCCAAAATTCTTTGCATTCGTTTGCGCCTAAATCATGATATAGAATCAATGCTATTCTCAATTTTTCTTTGTCCACGCGGCAGATGCTTCGGAGGAATAGTGAAAATATTTTTATCATTTTTGGATTTGTATTTGAAAGCCGTACAATAGAATTTTCTAATTTATTATCGCCTTCACCCCAATAAAGCATTAATCCGGCAAGAAATAGTTGCTTGTTTTTTAGGGACGCAAACTCTAATTTTGCTTTTTTGCGGACTTCTGCGTAGTATTTCAATCTTTTTATTTTTCGCGCTTCATTCATCACTCGTATTTGCTTTGCTATAAAAACTCGGTTCTTTTTTGCAAGACACTTTTTTATTCTAATAGACCAGCGTTTATTTTTAAACCAATAAACCAAGGTACTTTTAGGAATATCGAGTTTTTTACTGATCTCGCTATAGCTCTTCTTTTGCCTGCGCATTATTAATGCGAGATTCTTATCGTCTCTCATACAAAATTGAACTAATGTATTTTATAATTTTATTATACCACAATAGTTCAAAATTTAAAATAGCAAGGAGAATGTCTAACTGCTGAACTACACCCGCGCGCGGTTGCTTCGCAACCTAAGTTAAAAATTCAAAGTGAAAAGTTAAAAATTCAGGCATTCCGCAAAACGGATCTTGATAACTTTGCACTTTTAACTTTAAACTTAGCGAAGCGATTGGTGCCGAGGGGGAGACTTGCACTCCCGACACCAGCTTTTTCAGAGCTGTGCTCTACTGCCTGAGCTACCTCGGCGGGAAATCATATTAAAATATAAGCATACTAACATTTTAACACAATCATATTAGCATTCTAGCATTTAAACATATTAACAAACCGCTAAGAATCTCAAATCTCAATAATATTTTTATGCAATTTAAGCTGTTTTGGAATACCAGAAATGAAATATAAATAAGACGAAAATTAAATCTGTTAAGATGTTAAAATGAGTTAGTGCTAAAATGTTTAGATGTTTAAATGATTGTGTGCACGTTGCTGGGATCGAACCAGCGGCCCTCTCGACGTCAACGAGATGCTCTACCACTGAGCTAAACGTGCCGGGTGCCCAGGAGAGGATTTGAACCTCCAAGCCCGTGAGGGCGCTACCACCTCAAGGTAGTGCGTTTGCCAGTTTCGCCACCTGGGCGTTTCAAATTTACCCTGTTAAATAAAATTCTTTCGGAATTTCAGATTGCGATACAATCTATTTAACAGGGTTCAAAATTAAAAATGAAAAGTTGAAAATTTTATCGTTTCGCTGAGACGAAATATGAATATTTTAATTCAATCTCATTTTGCCGCTAGGACGCTAATTAATGTTTTGTGTTTTACTCTGCTTTTTTGGATTTTGGTTTAGACACCGCGGCAATATCTTTTATATCTTTTAAGCGAGCTGCTTTGCCGGCTTTGCCGCGAAGATAATAAAGTTTTGCTCTTCTGACCTTGTTTTGCTTTATGGTCTCGATTTTTTTAATATTTGGCAAATCCAAAGGGAGAATATATTCTACGCCGATTCCGTCGCTAATTTTTCGGACGGTAATTGTCGAATGCGCGCTTTTGCCGCGGCGGGCGATTACGATTCCTTCATAAATTTGAATTCTTTCTTTAATTTTGTCGGCTTCTTTTGCCTTTGCTTGTTTTTTTGATTTTGTTTGTGATAAAACTTCAACAAATTTTTGGTGAATGCGAATAACAGCGCCGGGTTTTATTTCGGGATGAGATTCTTTTTCTTTTGTTTGGTTTTTGACGAATTTTTCTAAAAGAGTCATAGGTTTAATTAATGATTACTTTGTTGTTGATTGGATTAAATTTACATTTAAGCAATTTATTCCTAGTTTGGCGAATGGATTAATAATAATACAAAAGATGTTATTAGTCAACCCTAAATTAGTCCAAAAGTCGAAAGTCCGTAAAGTTCCAATGTCCGCATAAAAAATAATATGCTTATAGTGTTTTAATTTTCTTTTAGTGTTTTTAAAAACTCCGAGAAATCATCCGGTAAGGGAGAATTAAATTCTACCTCTTTTCCGGCGGGAGAAATAAATTTTATTGCGCTGGCGTGAAGTAACTGCCTAGAAACTTCCGGCAATTTTGGATTTTCTTTTTTCTTGTATACTTGATCGCCGACAACAGGATGACCAATAGCAGTTAAATGAACTCTGATCTGGTGCATTCTTCCTGTTTCCGGTTTTGCCTCGACTAAAGTGTATTCATTGCCCTGAGAATCTTTTAAATATCGCATAACGGAAAAGCGGGTGAGAGCGGGCCTGGCATTATTTGCCAAAGATTTTTCTTTGACCGCGACTTGTTTTATCGGGTTGGTTTTTGATCGTCGAATGGGAAAATCAATGATTCCTTGGCGCGGTTTCATGGTTCCATAAGCTAAAGCGATATAAGTTTTTTCGACTTCGCGATTTTTAAAAAGATTTTTAAAATATTCGAAAGCGGCATTATTTTTGGCGATAATCATTATTCCGGAAGTGTCTTTGTCCAGACGATGAACAATTCCAGGCCGCAGCCGCAGTCCGCCCACTGGCGGATCGCCGACATTTTTAATTTCCGGCCAAACTGCCAGCAAGCCATTAATAAGAGTTTTTTCATTATGTTTAGTACCCGGGTAAACAATCAGTCCCGCCGGTTTACTGATAATAGCGAAATCTTTTTCTTCGCGGATAATATCGAATTTTATTGATGGGTCAGAGGAGAGGTCTATTTTGTCGATAATGGGTTTAACATCAATAATATCGCCAGTTTTAATTTTATAGGATGATTTCGTTTTTTGAGTATGGATTAGAATGTTTTTTTCTTTGATCATTTTTTGAATTGTTGCGCGAGAATATTCCGGCATTTTACCGCATAAAAATTTATCAAGGCGAGCGCCTTGATTAGAGAGTGTGATTTTGAATTGGAGATTTTGGGACATATTAAAATTGTTTTTTCTTATTAAAAAATATCACTAACTCTTTCAATCGCTGTTTGGTTTATCCGGTTATCGCTATAATTGTCAATATGGGAAACTATGCACAAAAAAGCTATGTTCGAACCTTTTACCGCAAACCAAACTCTGGGAAATTGGTTTGGCTTTAATTCCGGCACAGCCAGTTCAACCTTCCAAATACTCTGTAGGTCATTTTGTGTTACCCTATGTAATTTTGCCGGAGCGATTATTTGTTGCGGATCAAGAGGATGAAATTGCAACTCACACAACATTTTAAACGATTCTAGAGCTTTGTCTAAATGAGAAAACCGCCGTTTTAGTTTGGCGGCTTCTTTTTCAAACGAAAGATGAGAGATAAAACTAATCATTGTTTTTAAAATTCGTGCCTCGATAAAACGCCAGTTCATAAAATATTTCTTCGTTTTGTTTTGTTCCGGAAAAAGGCGCTTCCGCATGGGTTAAATCTTCCAGTTGTTTTCCGTTCAAGTGTCCGTATTTTATAATTACTCGATCAAGCATTTCTTTTTCTTCTTTGGAAAAAGCGGAAGTTTTCGGATCTTTCAAACAAGTATAAATTTCAGTCGCATTATATCCATTATGCTCTCGAACGGATTCTATTTTTAATGTTTTTTCTTTTGCCATTTCTCGAGTTATTTCGCTCAAAGAAACAGGGAAAGGCCCCATCGGCAAGGATTTGTATTTGTCGCCGGTAAAATACTTTTGATTTTTTTCAAAAAAATCAAAATCAACGAAATAAAGCAATTTCGCCAGTTTTTTCTTTCCTTTGATCTCCTTGCCCAGTTTGGAGCAAAGGTAAAGGATTGCTTGTTTGTATTTTTCAGTGTGTAAGGCCATATTTTTTTATTTTAATAATACCACACAGGGCTTGTTTGGGCAACTTTTTTGCTTTTTGCGGATTATTGCGCCATGCGTGAATAATTTGGTATTGTATTGTTCAAAAATTTATTGAAGTGAAAACCACGACTTATCTCGACTTCCTTTAATAAATCGAAACTGCATATCGTCATCAATTTCAACGACTAAATAATTCCCAAAGCCCCAATATCCCGCGGCTTTATTAATAATTATTGACCAATCTATATCATACAAACTTTCTGTTTCTGCTGTTTCAATCCCATCGAATTCCCAATGTTTCTGATCCTGAGTATTCTTTAAATGCCAGCCTGTAATTTCAAAAATACCTTGACTAGTTTTATCTTTAATCCCGATTGCCATGCCAAAAGGTTCTTCTCGCAACGCCTCACTTACATGCCACGACCAACGTGTTGCTTCATATACAGAAGTTCTGGAATCGAGTGCATTTTGAATTGGAAAAATAAAAACTTTTGAATATGCTTTTTTTAGACCGACAGATTGTATCGATTCCTCGTTTGTCATATTTTTTGTTGGTTATTTGATTAAATTATTAAATATTTGTTTTAAAAACTTTTGCTTTTTTGGTGGCAGAATTTAATTTATACTATAATTATATCACAGTTCTGATTAAAAAATATAAGAAAACTATTAATGGCAGAAAAGAGAGATTGTTTCGTCGCTTCGACTTCTCGCAACGGCAATAAAATAGTTTGGTTGTTGCTATAAGCTATTTGCAGTTAGCTATTGGCAATTCTTGTGCGCCTGCCTGGACTCGAACCAGGAACCGCTAAGGTATAAGCTTAGTGCTCTAACCAGTTGAGCTACAGGCGCTTATTAATATGATTGATGAAATTTTCAACAGCCATATTACTTATACTAGCAAATATTGTAAAAAATTCAAGCCCGCGCAAAAATTTTCCTCGTTTCTTGACATTCGGCATTTTTCGTGCTATACATATAATATCGAAAACCCAATCGGGTCGTAGATAAAGGAGATGAAAACTTGAGCCTAGAAAATAAAAAGCGTTTAGATGCGGTTTTGAAAGATATTTTGAAAACCGAAGGCGTAGAAATGGCTACGATAGTCAGCCAAGACGGAATACCGGTGTTAGAGCTTGCCGCAGGGATTGAATCCTTCGCGGCTATGGCAGCTGTGATGTTTGGCACTGCTGGAGTTATGGCTACTGAAGCAAAAGCAGAACCACCTACGGAGGTAATTGTTAACACCCCAAACGATAGAATAACAATTGCATCAGCAGGGCCAAAAGCTATTCTTGCTGTGCAATATAGTATCTGCGAACAGGAATTGGTCCAGAATGAAATCTGGAAAGCGATTCCAAAGATTAAAACAATTTTGGAGTAGAAATACTCCTTGTGCGGAGACCTTGTGTCGCCGCCTTTTTTTATTGATCAAAAATTGTGTTATAATATTTAATATAAGCATTAATAATATTCCATGAAAATTTCTTTTTACGGCGCGGCCGGGGAAGTTACCGGCTCTAATAATCTTTTGGAAGCAGGGGGCAAAAAAATTTTAATAGATTGCGGCATGTGGCAGGGGAGCGAGTTTAACGCGAATAAAAATTTCGAGCAGCTGCCTTATGAGCCGAAAGAAATTTCCGCGGTTTTGGTTACTCACGCGCATCTGGATCATGTCGGCCGCCTGCCTCTTTTGGCAAAAAGGGGGTACGTCGGATTTTTTTACGCTACGTCGGCGACTCTGGAACTGGCTCGTTTGATTATGGAAGACGCTTTGGATGTAATGACCTATAATCATCGGAAATTCGGCAAGCCTATTTTGTTTGGAAAAAACGATATCGACGAAGTAACGCGGCAATTTAAATCGATTGATTATTGCGAGGATTTTGAAATAACGCCGGGGGTGGCGGTTAAATTTTATGACGCCGGACATATTTTTGGCTCGGCTTTTATTGAAATTAAAGCTGAGGGGAAAAAGATAGTTTTTTCCGGCGATGTTGGCAATGTGAATGTGCCGATTTTAAGAGAAACGGCTTCTTTGCCCGACGGCCTCGATGCCGCGGTTTGCGAGTCAACCTATGGCGACCGCTTGCATGAATCAGCTAAAAGCCGAGCGCAAATTATTGAAACCATGGTGACGGAAGCGATTGATCGGGGCGGGGTTCTAATGATACCATCTTTTTCCTTGGAGCGCACCCAAGAGCTTATTTATGACCTAAACGATTTGATCGATCGCAAGCGCCTGCTGCCGCGCGTACCGATCTATTTGGACAGTCCTTTGGCTATCAAGGCGATCAAAGTTTATCGCAAATATCCGAATTATTATGACGAAGAAGCGGCGAGGTTTTTTCAGAGCGGCGATGATTTGTTCCAATTTCCCGGCCTCGTATTGACTGAAACCGCGGAAGACTCAAAGCTTATCAATGCGGCGCCCGGTTCTAAAATAATTATTGCCGGTTCGGGAATGATGAACGGCGGGCGAATTATGCATCACGCTCAGCGTTATCTTTCCAAAAGAAAAAATACTTTATTAATTATCGGCTATCAGGCGAATGGCACTTTGGGCCGAAGAATTTTGAAAGGAGAAACTCCGGTATTCATTGACGGGCAAGAAGTGCCGGTGCGATGCCGTGTTAAGGCGATCGGCGCGCTATCGGCTCACGGCGATCAGAAAAAACTTCTTGGCTGGCTAAGCGGCGGAAGGGTTTTGCCGAAAAAAATTTATTTGAATCACGGGGAGCCGGAAGGTTCGGAAGCGCTTCAAAAGATGATAATCGAGAATATTGGAATAAAAACGGATATTGTCAGTCCGAATTTAACGGTGGAAATTTAAATATTTTTTGTTTATTTTGTCATTGCGAGGAGCCGAAGCGACGCGGCAATCTCATGACCATATTATTAAACTTTATAAAGTTTATAAAAATTAAGAAAGTTTATAAAGTTTGCAAAAACCCCGCGAAAACGGGGTTTTTAAATTGGGCGGAAAATTTTGTTGTCTTATACAATTTTTTATCAAATATATTTTTATCTGATCAATTTATCCGCGATAATAGGAACTTCTTTGGTAAAATATTCTTTGACTTTTTTCCAATCGGCATTGAAATATATTTCCGGTTCCGGATCGCTCTCCGCATCATCGAAATATACCAAACTTTTAAGAATATGGTGGTAATTATGAGCGACTGACGGATATTGAACCTTGAGCCGTTTAATAATATTTTCCAATGATTCTATATTTTTTGCGCACCAGTACAAATCAAAAAAATCTCTTTTTCTTCCTCTCTGGGATATAGCCGTAATTTTCATCACAGCGATATCAATTTGATTAAGAACTTGTACTGATTTGTGCCAAAGAAAATTTTGTTTGGGAATAAAAAAAGGATAGGCGATGAAACTTATCTTGGCTTTAAATAATTGACCGTATATGGTATTTTTTTCTTCAACATCCGTACCCCAGTATTTATTGCCGATAAAATGGGCGAGTAATTTTTTTTCGTCAAAGTCCTTGTCGGTTGTAAAAAAATCAAGGTCATACGACTTGCGATTTCCGGCTTGAAGCGCCAAAGCCGTTCCTCCGGCCAGATACCAGTTGGATTTTTTAATCCATTTTTCCGCAGAAAAAAAATCCAGCGCTTTTTTTGTGTTGGGCGGCAATGTTTCGTAATGCCAATTTATCTTTTGAGAAGCAGTGTCCATAATTTTTTTGTTCTGGGCCTTAAACATCTTGATTTTAAAATAATATTCCGCAAGAATCGTCTATCGTAAAAATCCAAAACCCAGCGCGCTTCTTTGTCATTTCCCAAATCGGCAACTCGCTCAATGATATATTGCGCGTTTTTATGAACATCGATTTTTGCGGGATTTACATCCCAAAATAAAGTTTGTCTGAATTTCATGATTATATTTTAGCAAAATTTATCGCGATTGGCAACCCGTGAATTGACACCAGCGTAAATTAAGAAACTTTATAAAGTTTAAGAAAAACCCCGCTTGTTTTGTCATTGCGAGTCCTGTACTCAGGGCGAAGCAATCTCGTTCTTAAGTTAAAAGTTCAAAGTGAAGAGTTAAAAGTCGAATTTAAAATTAAAAGTTTGTAAGGATTCAGCAACTTTAAACTTTTAGTTTTACCCTGTTAAATTTGCCTTGCAACTATTTAACAAGGCGCAACTTTGAATTTTGCATTTTGAACTTTGAACTATATTTATAGACTGCGGAGTTTACCCCGAGTATGCTCGAAGGGTCGCTTCGGCTCCTCGCAATGACAAATAAGCATTTTATAATTCAAAGGATTAGAAAACCCCGCAAAAACGGGGTTTTAATTGGGCGGAAAAGTTAATTTTTGTGGGCAATGCTGGGAACGATCCAGCGGCCTTCTCGGTGTAAACGAGACGCTCTGCCACTGAGCTAATTGCCCTTGATATTTTATCTTTTTTCCTGTAATCTTATCTTATTATGTTAGCTAAAAATATCATTTTAGTCAATGGATTATTATGGTATAATGAAACTATCTTGTTTGTAGAATTTTGAATTTCCAATTTTGAATTTTGATTCAATTTTGAATGATTTAATGTTTTATACCCAACTGCTTATCTAATGTCGTTGTATACCCTTTAGCGGTATAAAATTAAGTCATTAAAGAATTCATTCGAAATTCAGAATTTAAAATTAAAAATTAGCAAAAATTACTATTTAAAAGAAAACTCAATGATTCCTTCGGAAGTCAAAACAATAATTAAAAAACTTGAATCTGTCGGATTCGAGGCTTTTGTCGTCGGCGGATGCGTCAGGGATTTGTTGACGGAAAAAACGCCGCATGAC
This sequence comes from Patescibacteria group bacterium, assembly GCA_018896765.1. Taxonomy (GTDB): domain Bacteria; phylum Patescibacteriota; class Minisyncoccia; order JAHIHE01; family JAHIHE01; genus JAHILZ01. The sequence continues at coordinate 25,162 of JAHILZ010000005.1, forward strand.
TGGGATATTACCACCAATGCCAAGCCGGAAGAAATTCAGAAAGTTTTTCCCCATAATTTTTACAATAATAAATTTGGCACAGTTACGGTAATTACCGGCTCCAAAGACGCGGTGCTGAAAGAAATTGAAATTACCGCTTATCGCGCGGAAAGCGCGTATGTAGATAAGCGCTGGCCGGAAAAGATCGAGTTTGTCGGAAAACTGGAAGATGATTTGGCGCGCCGCGATTTTACCGTCAACGCGATAGCATTAAAAGTTAAAAGTGAAAAGTTAAAAGTGAAAAGTTTAATGCAAAATTCAAAAATTTGCAAAGATCAAAAACCTGCAACCTGCAACCTGCAACCTGCAACCTATTCAATTATTGACCCGTTTAATGGATTAGACGATATAAAGCATAAAATTATCCGGACAGTCGGCGATCCTGACCAAAGATTCAACGAAGACGCTTTGCGCCTGATGAGGGCGATTCGATTTGTTTGCCAGCTTAGTTTTAATAATGGAAAAAACAAGCCCTTCGACTTCGCTCAGGGTAAACTCCTTGACATTGCTCGGGGCAAGCCCTTTAAAGACAAGGAAATGCGAAATATTCTTTCCGCTCTTTCCTGGCAAATTGAAGAAAAAACTTTTGCCGCGATAAAAAAACATTCCAAATCTTTGGCGTTAATTTCATCGGAAAGAACCCGAGATGAATTCGCGAAAATAATTTTATCCGAATATCCCGCCGAAGGAGTCGAGCTTCTGAAAGAAACCGGCCTTTTGCGCTATATAATTCCGGAACTGGAAAAAGGCATCGGCGTCCGCCAAAATCGCCATCATATTTATACGATCTACGAGCATGCGATTTTGTCTTTAAAATATTGTCCAAGCCCCAAGCTTGAAGTCCGTTTGGCGGCGCTGTTCCATGATATTGCCAAGCCCGAAACCAAGCGCGGCGCCGGTTTAGACGCGACTTTTTACAATCATGATATTGTCGGCGCCAATGTCGCGAGAAGAATATTGCGCAGATTGAGATTTTCAAATGAAGTAATTGAAAAAACCGCGCATCTTGTGCGCAATCATATGTTTTTTTATAATGTGGACGAAGTTAGCGAGGCGGGCGTGCGGCGATTGGTTAAAAGAGTGGGGCCGGAAAATTTAAAAGACGTGGTTGATCTTAGGATTGCGGATCGGCTGGGAAGCGGCGTGCCTAAAGCCAAACCATACAAATTAAGGCATCTGGAATATCTCATTGATAAAGTTTCCCGAGATCCTATTTCCGTAAAAATGCTCAAAATTAACGGCAATGATATAATAAAAATCCTTGAGGTCAAGCCAAGTCCGATAATCGGCGCCATCTTGAACGTATTGCTGGCGGAAGTGCTGGAAGATCCGAAATTAAACACGAAGAAATATCTAACAGGAAGAGTTAAGGAGCTATCCAAGCTAAGCTTAGATAAATTAAAAGCCAAAAGCGTTGAATTTATAGAAGAGAAAAAAGAGGAGGTGGAGCTTGCGGAAAAGAGCCGTTTTGGTGTAAAATGAAATATTGTTATTTGTCATAAGTTATTTTAGCGGGGTATAGTATACCGGTAGTACGCGTCCTTCGGGAGGATGTAGACTGGGTTCGATTCCCAGTACCCCGACAACGAGAATTTTTAATTTTTAAGCATAAATTTTTAAACAATTTTTAATTCTCTAATTTTAAAACTCAATAACTTTCAACTTTTCACTTTGAACTTTTAACTTGAAACGGGCCTATAGTCCAGTGGTAAGACGCCGCATTTTCACCCTGTTAAATTTTCACGGGCTTGTAGTATAATGGCAGTACACTGCATTCGCATTGCAGAGATGCGAGTTCGATTCTCGCCAAGTCCACAGCGTTATATTTAACAGGGCAAGTTGCGGAGACGACAGTTCGATTCTGTCTAGGTCCACCAAAAATAATTTATCGCCTTATATAGACATTTGCCTCATAGGTTTATTACGGTTAGTTTTATTAAATCACTAACGATAATTTACCTGTTTTGGCTGAATTTGTCCAAGCATTTCGGTTAGATCTTAAATTGCAGAGTCGATACCCTCATGGTTAGATTATAGACTGCTTGATGCGAGATAGAAACAGGCGAAAACCCAAATCCCACGATTGATACATTAGAAAAACTAGCCAAAGCCCTCGGCGTGCCAGTGGCGGAATTGTTTAAATAAAAATTATGCAAAAAGAAGCCAAAGCCAGAATTAAAATAAACGATTTACTCCAAAATGCTGGTTGGAGATTTTTTGATGATGAAAAAGGCAACGCAAACATTGTTTTAGAAAATAACGCCAAAATCACAAAACAAGCCATAGATGAATTTGGCAACGATTTTGAAAAAACTAAAAAAGGTTTTATTGATTTTTTACTGCTCGATGAAAAGGGTTTTCCGTTTGTTGTTTTAGAAGCAAAATCGGAAGACAAAGATCCTCTCGACGGCAAAGAACAAGCGCGCCGTTATGCCCAATCGCAAAACGCTCGCTTTATTATTCTTTCAAACGGCAATCTCCATTATTTATGGGATGTAGAGCGCGGCAACCCGACGGTCATCATCACTTTCCCGACTTATGAATCTTTGAAGCATTTTGAATCTTTCAAGCCAAGTTTTGCCACTCTTTCAGAGGAAAAAGTTGAAAGCGATTATATTGTCCAAACCCAAAACCCAAATTATCAAAAAGACCCGCGCTGGATTGATGAAACGCAAAGACCGGATTTTATTAAAGAACAGGAATTAAAATTTTTACGACTTTATCAACTTTCAGCCATTCACGCATTGCAGGGATCGGCAAAAAAAGGCAATGACCGCTATCTTTTTGAAATGGCAACCGGCACAGGCAAAACTCTTATTGCTGGCGGAATAATTAAGTTATTTTTAAAAAGCGGAAACGCCAAAAGGATTTTGTTTTTAGTTGATCGCTTGGAATTGGAAGATCAAGCGTGGAAAAATTTTGTTCGTTTTCTCAAAAATGATTTTACTTGCGTAATTTACAAAGAAAACAAAGATGATTGGAGAAAAGCGGAAATTGTCGTTTCAACTGTTCAAAGTTTATCGTTCAACAATAAATATAAAAAACTTTTTTCGCCAACAGATTTTGACATGATAATTTCAGATGAAGCCCACCGTTCTATTGGCGGAAATAGCCGAGCAGTTTTTGAATATTTTGTCGGGTATAAATTAGGACTTACCGCCACACCAAAAGATTATCTCAAGAATATTGACCCACAAAAAGTCAGCGAGAAAGACCCGCGCGCTTGGGAACGCCGTCAACTTTTGGATACATACACGACCTTTGGCTGTCCTTCCGGCGAACCGACTTTCCGATACAGCTTGCTTGACGGCGTAAAAGACGGCTATCTTGTCAATCCGATTGTCGCCGACGCAAGAACAGAAATCACCACCGAACTTTTATCAGAAAAAGGTTATTCCTTAATGGTAGAAAACGAAGAAGGAATTGAAGAAGAACAAACCTTTTTCCAAAAAGATTTTGAGCGGAAATTTTTCTCCGATAAAACAAATCAGATTTTTTGTAAAACATTTTTAGAAAATGCGATCAAAGACCCGATTAGCGGAGAAATTGGGAAAAGTATTATTTTCTGCGTAAGTCAAAATCACGCTTCAAAAATAACGCAAACTTTAAATCAATTTGCCGGGACTCTTTGGCCAGACAAATACAATTCCGATTTTGCCGTACAGGTTACTTCAAATATTCCGGACTCGCAACAATTTCCTATCAATTACGCAAATAATAATTTAAACGGACAAACAAAATGGTTGGCGGGCTATAAATCAAGCAAGACAAGAGTTTGTGTAACTGTCGGTATGATGACGACCGGCTACAATTGCCAAGATGTAATGAATCTTTGCCTTATGCGTCCGATTTTTTCGCCGACTGATTTTATTCAAATCAAAGGACGCGGAACGAGAAAATATACTTTCAGTTACAAAGACGCGGACGGCGAAACGGCAAAAATAGAGAAAGATACTTTTAAACTTTTTGATTATTTTGCTAACTGCGAATATTTTGAGGAAAAATATAATTACGATCAAGTTTTGAAGCTCCCAATTAAAACCGGAACGGGAACAGGCGGTGGCGAGGGCGTAGATATTGATGAAGTAAATATTTTCAATCCCGACCCGCTCAAAACTTTTTCGGAAAAAGCCGTTGGTCTTGCTGGAATGAAAGTTGATTGGAAATTTTTTGATAAATTTGAATCGGTTGTTAAAAATGATCCGGTTGTTAAACAAAAATACGATCAAGGCGATGTCAAAGGGGCGGAAGAATATGTTAAAACCGAAATTTTTGAAAAACCGGAAGATTATTTCAATTTAGATAAACTGCGAAAATCAGTCAAAGCTGATCGCCGAATTACGCTCAAAGAATTTATTGAAAAAATCTTTGGTGGTATAAACAAATTCAAATCAAAAGACGAATTGCTTGAAGACGAGTTTGAAAAGTTTGTCACAATTTATAAGCCGGAAAGCAAATATGCGCTTCCAATTAAAAATTATCTTAAAGCGTATATTACGGATTCTGAAATTCGCGATATTATTGAAACCAAAGAATATAGCCGATTTGCCACCAATCCTAAGGTTACGATGAAAGATTTTAGAGAATTGAACGGTTATCGCGAAGTCGTGCCGGAATATGTTAAAGATTATGTTTCTATTAACGCTTTTATGTAAATAATTATGAATCAAGAACAATTAGAAAAACTTATCACGAATTTAACTTCGCATCCGCTTGAAACAGAAACGGTTGAATTTAAAGAAAATAATTTTAATAAAGAAGATATTGGAAAAAGGATTTCGGCTCTTTCAAATTCAGCAAATTTACATAATAAAAAAAATGCCTATTTAGTTTTTGGTATTCATGATATAACTCATGATATTGTTGGCACTACCTTTTTGCCAAGTAATGAAAAAATTGGCAATGATCAGCTGGAATTTTGGCTATCGCAACATATAAATCCACGAATTGATTTTAGAATTTATGAATTTAAACAAGACGCTAAAAATGTTGTCTTTTTTGAAATTCCACCAGCCATTAATCAGCCAATAAAATTTAATAATATCGCGTATATTCGCATTGGTTCTGCCACGCCTAAATTAAGTGATTATCCGGAGAAAGAGAGTAAAATTTGGAATAATATACATAGAAACAGTTTTGAAAAAGGTATAGCCAAAGAAAACGTAGCCATCTCGGAAGTATTAAATTTATTGGATTATTCAAAATATTTTTCCCTCACAAAACAAGCGATCCCTATCGAAACACAGCAATTTGTAAAAAAAATGGCTCAACATGGTTTGGTGAAGAAAGTTTTTGATAATAGTTATGATATCACAAACCTTGGGGCGATTTTATTCGCAAAAAATCTAAATGATTTCCCAACTGTTAAAAGAAAATCTGTGAGGGTTGTTCTTTATAAAGGCAATACAAAAGTAGACCGACTAAAAGAATACGAGAGCCCGCTTGGGTATGCTATAGCTTTTGAAAGCTTGCTTGATTACATAAACGATAAGCTTCCTCATAATGAAGAAATTTCTAAGTCATTAAGAAAGGATGTAAAAATGTATCCGGAAGTAGCTATCCGTGAATTTTTCGCCAATGCGCTCATCCATCAGGATCTTTCAATATCAGGAGCCGGTCCGATGATAGAAATATTTGAAAATCGTATTGAAATAACAAACACGGGAGAGCCGTTGATTGACACTGATAGATTTATTGATCATCCTCCTCGTTCTCGAAATGAAGACATGGCGTCATTTATGCGACAAATTGGTGTTTGCGAAGAAGGGGGAACAGGGATTGATAGGGCTTTAATAAATATCGCCATATATCAATTGCCCGCCCCGAGTTTTGAAAAATATGAAAATTTTACAAAGGTAACACTCTACGCTCATAAAGAATTAAGGGACATGACAATCGATGACAAGGTTCGCGCATGTTTTCAACACTGCGTTTTGAAATATGTAGAAAGTTCCAGAATGACAAACGCGACATTAAGAGAACGGCTTGGAATTGGCGAAAAAAATTATCCAGCCGCTTCAATAATAATAAGGGCAACAATAAAAAAGGGGTTAATAAAAGAATCAGAAAAATCCAAAGAATATGTTCCTATATGGGCATAAATTATGTAGTAATTTTTTGGAATTTTTCAAAAAAATGCTCAAAAGCACCCTTTTTAAGCCAAAAAATGATGTAGTGGCCATGTAGTAAATAAAGATTAAAATATGCTTAATCAAGATACAAAACGAAAAATTGACTCTGCCCGCCAAATTTTGGTCGGCAAGGTGCCGGACCCAAAAGCGCAAGTTGAGCAAATCACCACAGCGTTGATTTATAAGTTTATGGACGATATGGACAAAGAAGCGCAAGAGCTTGGCGGAAAAGCGCGCTTTTTTACCAATGGCTACGAAAAATATGCGTGGACAAAATTAATGGACACAAGAGTTGGCGGGCAAGATCGTTCGAATCTTTATATTGAAGCGATAACCTCGTTATCTCAAAATCCGCACATCCCACAATTGTTTCGTGATATTTTCAAAGATACCTTTTTACCCTACCGAAGCCCTGAAACTTTGAGTTTGTTCCTGAAAGAAGTAAATGGTTTTAGCTATGACAATAGTGAGGACTTAGGCAATGCTTTTGAATATCTGCTCTCTATTCTTGGTTCACAAGGCGACGCCGGGCAATTCCGCACGCCTCGCCATATTATTGATTTTATTGTTGACGCAGTTAATCCAAAAAAGGACGAAACTATTTGCGATCCCGCTTGCGGAACAGCCGGTTTTTTGATTTCCGCCTACAAGCATATTCTCAGACAGCATGACGGCTTGGACGATCCGAAAAACAAAGAAAAGCCACTTACACCAGACGAACGAAAAACTTTAATGGATCATTTCGCTGGTTATGATATTTCGCCTGATATGGTTCGTCTTTCCAAGGTTAATTTATATCTGCATGGCTTTCCTAGCCCGACAATTTTTGAATACGACACTCTTTCAAGCGAGGAAAAATGGGACGAAAGTTTTGATGTAATGCTCGCCAACCCGCCGTTTATGTCGCCAAAAGGCGGAATCAAACCACACAAAAGATTTTCAGTGCAAGCTAAACGATCTGAGGTGCTTTTTGTAGATTATATTTTGGAACATTTGCGACCAAAAGGCCGCGCCGGTATTATTGTGCCGGAAGGAATTATTTTCCAATCGGCTGGAGCGTATAAGCAGCTCCGTAAAATGTTAGTCGAAGATGGATTATTTGCTGTTGTTTCGCTTCCGGCTGGCGTTTTTAATCCATATGCCGGAGTAAAAACCAGTATTTTACTTTTTGATAATGAAATTGCCAAAAAAACAAAAAATATTTTATTCCTAAAAGTTCAAAACGACGGCTACGATCTCGGCGCACAAAGGCGGGAACACGACAAAAATGATCTGCCTTTGGCTTTGAAAATTATCAAGGAATATAAAATGGCGTTAAAGGACGGGAAAGATTTTAAATTTGATGAAAGCGAAAAGCAAATCGCTCATCTCGTTGCCAAAGAAAAAATCGCCAAAACCGGCGACTATAATCTTTCCGGCGATAGGTATATTGAAATAGCAAAGTTTGTCAATAAAAAATATCCCATTGTTGAAATTGGCGAGTTTGTTAATATCACCACTGGCAAAATAAATGCGAATCGAGCAACTGAAAATGGCAAATATCCTTTTTATACTTGTGGGCAGGAAATATTAAAAATAAACGAAGCGGCTTTTGAGGGCGAGAGTATACTTCTTGCTGGCAATGGCGATTTTAGTTTGAAATATCATACAGGAGGCCAGTTTAATGCCTATCAGAGAACCTATGTTATTAAATCAAAAGATCAACATCGGTTATTAAATAAATATCTTTTCCATTCTCTTAAGCAACCAGTTAAAAATCTTATTTCGCAAGGCGGGGTAATCCAATATTTACGCCTACCACAAATTATTGGGATAAAATTGCCGCTTCCACCTATTGAAGTTCAAAGGGAAATAGTTGAGCAAATTGAAGCCAAACAAAACGCCATAGACCACGCCAAAGCAGTTATTGAAAATATATATAGAGAGAGACGCTATTTTGGTCAATCACTTAGAAAATTAGAAGGTGTTGAGTGGGTTGAGTTGGAAGAACTTTGTGAAATCAATCCAAAAAAATCAGAGGTTAAAGAAAAAGATATTGAAGTTAGTTTTGTGCCAATGACAGATGTAAGCGAACAAAATTATTATTTTGAGCCAAAACAAACAAAGATAATTAGCGAGGTTTACAAGGGATATACATATTTTGCAGAAAACGATGTTTTGCTTGCTAAAATCACGCCTTGTTTTGAAAATGGGAAGTCAGCAATTGCAAGAAAGTTAAAAAATGGAATTGGTTTTGGCTCTACCGAATTTATTGTCTTTCGAACAAATGACAAGACGATTCCTGAATGGATTTATAATTTCGTCGCCAATACGCAGTTTATCGATGAAGGCAAAAATCACATGACCGGATCAGCTGGTCAAAGACGATTGAATATTGATTTTGTGCGTAAGTATAAAATCCCGCTTCCGTCTTTAGAAATTCAGAAAAAACTTGTCGCCGAAGCGGAAAAAGAACAGCAAATAATCAATGCGAACAAGCAATTGATTGAAATATACGAGCAAAAAATTGCCGATGTATTAAGTGAAATATAGTTATGTTTATTTACGACAAACCAATCGAAACCGAAAAAGATGACTTCCTAAGCAGGAAAAGATTTTCTCAACATCTTGGGAAAGCACTTTTGGATTGGAAAGAAAAAGAAAGTCTTGTCATTGCGATTTATGGTGAATGGGGATCTGGAAAATCTTCAGTTATTAATCTAGCCAATGAATACATTGAGGCCACAAAAAACGATGATAAACCAACAATTATAGGATTTAATCCATGGGGTTTTTCAGAAGAAAAAAATCTCAGTACTCACTTTTTTAACGAAATAGCCAAGGAGCTTGAGATTAAACACGGCTCATCAAAAGATAAAAAGATTGCAGAAAAGCTGAAGCTGTACTCTAAATTATTGAGTCTTACGCCCAAAAAGGAAACTTTAAATATTCTTTCCTCAAAAGTGCTTCTAGGCTTGGGCTTGATCGGTATTTCGTCCAGCCAAATAATACAATGGCTAGCTATACCAGCAAACTGGATTAAATATACTTTTTTTGGGATAGGTCTCGTTTTATTTTTGGTGGGATTATTTAAAGATTTTTTGCTTGGTTTGTCAGATTTTTTTCAACAGAAGTATTTGGTGAATAAAAAATCTATTGCAGAATTAAAAAACGAAATAAAAAAAGAGCTTTTGGAACGAAACAAAAAAATTGTGATCGTCATTGACGATATTGATCGACTAAATCAATCAGAAATTAAACAAATTTTTAGACTAATTCGGATAAACGCAGACTTTCCAAATACAATTTATCTCTTGGCTTTTGATAGAAAAATTGTTGAACAAAATCTTGAAGAGCAAATCGGCGTTTCGGGAAAGGATTATTTGAATAAGATAGTCCAAGTGCATTTTAACGTGCCTTTTGCAAAACCCTCAAAAATATCCACATTTCTTTTCAAAGAGCTAGATCGGATTTTAAGCATATTACCTGAATCTGCACAAAAATATTTTGGACAAGACGAGCCGTATTGGGCAAATGTTTATCATTCGGGTTTCAAAGATTTTTTCAAAAACATACGAGATGTAAAAAGGTTCGCAAGCAGTTTAGAATTTAATATCTCTCAAATGTATCAAGGTAAGATAATGGAAGTAAACCCAATAGATTTCATTGCTATTGAGGCGATCAGAATTTTTGCGCCAGATTTCTACCTATTCATGCGTGATAAAAGTGTGATTTTTACTTCTACTGATAGAAACGACCGAAGTTCAAGGGATAACAATCCAAGAAAAGATGAAATTGAAAAAGCGTTAAACGCGCTACCAAGCGAAATAAAAGAATCTGTTCTTGAGTTATTGAAAAGATTATTTCCACAAGTCGACGGCATTTTTCAGTACGGTTATTCAACGCACGGACATGAATGGCAGTCCAGCTGGAGCAATAATTTAAGAGTATGTGCTACAAATAATTTTGATAGCTATTTTACGCTAATCCCCGGTGGTGACGAGGAAGAATTAAGCCAGTTTGAAATCGAGGAAATTTTAAGCAAAACAAATTCAGCAGAAGATTTTGAAAAGATTATTAGGGAGTACATTGAGAAAAAGAAAATTAGGAAGGTTTTACAAAGGATTCAAGATTTTACAGGTGATCAAGCTCGTATTTCGCAAGATAATGCAAAGCATGTAGTTAAGGCACTTTTTAATATTTCCGATGATTTGCCCGAAGAAAAAGTTGGGATGTGGGATTTCGGAATAGATATGGATTTGATGAGAATAATTTATCAGTTGTTAAAACGAGAAACTGACAAAAACAAGAATTTCGAAATTCTAAAAGAAGCTATTCCGCCGTCAAAAGGCTTGTTTGGTCCAGTGCAGAAAGTTTCCTTGGAATCATCAAGAAAGGAAAAGGGCAAGGATTCTGATGAATTTATAGTACCAGAAGACAAAATAGAAGAACTACAAAAATTATGTCTTGAAAAAGTAAAGGGAGAAACTACCGACAATCTTCTTAAACATAAAAATTTACTCTATATTCTATATCGTTGGAAAGAATGGGATAAAGAGGAAAAGTGGAAAGAATTTATAAAAGAAGTAACTGACGATGACGCAAAGTTGCTTTTGTTCACGGTTAAATTTGTTTCGGAAACCAAAAGCCAAACGATTGGAGATTATGGCGTAAAGATAACTAAAAAGTTTAATTATAAAAGCGTAAACGATTTTATTGATCTTGAGGAAATGAAAAAAAAGTTGGAAGAAATAAGAAAACAAAATAACGAATTATATAAAAACAATAAGGAATCGATTGATTTATTCTTAGAAAGTGTTTAAAAACCCACTTTTAGTGTATAATATGGTTAGAAAGCTAAAATTATTCTACTCATATGAAACAACAAAAGAATAAAACATATATCAAAATCAAGAGAAAACCATATCCTTCCGACATTACCGATAAGCAATGGCTGCAAATTAAGCCTTTGATTCCGACGGCTAAAAATAACGACAAAAATGGAGGCAGAGAACGGACAACCGATATGCGGGAAGTACTTGATACAATCTTTTATCTTTTAAGAAGTGGCTGCTCATGGCGCATGCTGCCTCATGATTTCCCTCAATGGGAGATTGTCAGGCATTACTTTGATACTTGGCAAAAAGACGGCACCTGGAAAAAAGTTCACGATCATCTGCGGGATAAAGTTCGCCTGAAAGCCGGCAAGAAGAAACAGCCTACCGCCGGAATCATTGACTCGCAGTCGGTAAAAACCGCGGAAAAAGGGGGGTTCGTGGCTATGACGCTGGTAAAAAGATAAGCGGCAGAAAGCGGCATATACTGGTTGATACCATGGGATTACTTTTAAAAGCAGTGGTTCATGCGGCTGACATTCAGGATCGTGACGGGGCCAAATTAGTGTTTAAGCGGATGAGAAAATATTTCAAACGGCTAAAACTTATCTGGGCTGATGGCGGATATGCCGGCAAGTTGATCGGTTTTGTTAATCGATATTACAACTGCATTCTTGAAATCGTTAAGCGCTCTGATGATTTAAAAGGCTTTAAGATTTTACCCAAACGCTGGATTGTGGAAAGAACATTCAGCTGGTTGAATAAATACAGGCGACTAAGCAAAGATTACGAATATCATACCAAAACCAGCGAAACCATGATTTATATTGCCATGATTCATGTTATGGTGCGAAGATTAGGAAGAAACAGAACAAGGAAATGGGGATATTAAACACTTTCTTAGACTGAAAAATGCTCAAAAATTTATTTTAGTTAAAAATGCCAATTCCTCGGATTTTATCGGCGGTGATATCGAGGAAGGCGGGACGACCAGTTATGTAAGCGGATATTTTACTAATGGAGGAAAAGAGAATAAAAA
>JAHILZ010000040.1 GCA_018896765.1 Patescibacteria group bacterium
TCCGTTTTGAGCCGAAAGCGTGGTTGAAATCGCCACCACCAAAGGAATTGCCAAGCCCAAGGCGTGCGGACAAGCGATAACCAATACCGTGGCGGCTCTCTCTATGGCAAAAGCAACATCCTGCCCCGCAAAAAGCCAACTGAAAAAAGTAACAACACCCGACCCAATGGCGACAATTGTGAGCCAAAAAGCGGCTTTGTCCGCCAGCGCTTGCGTTTTTGATTTTGACGCTTGGGCTTGTTTAACTAAATTTATTACTTTAGAAAGATAAGAATTACCGCCTACGCCCCTAACTTCTATTTGCAATGAGCCATCTTCGTTAATTGAACCGCCGATTACCTTACTGCCTTTGGCCTTAGAAACGGGTTTGGCTTCTCCCGTGAGCATTGATTCGTTGACAAAACTTTCTCCGTCCGCAACAATTCCGTCAGTGGGAATTTTTTCTCCGGGTTTAACTAAAATAATATCGCCGTCTTTTAATTCGCTTGTCTTTATTTCAACAGTGTCTTTGTTTTTTAATAAATGCGCGTTGTCGGGAATAAGGGCGGAAAGTTTTTCCAAAGCCATTGACGCTCCCATAACCGACTTCATTTCAATCCAATGCCCCAAAAGCATAATGTCAATTAGAGTCGCCAATTCCCAAAAAAATATCTCGCCGGCTAAACCGAATACCACCGCGGTGCTGTAAAAATACGCGACACTGATAGCCAAGCTGATAAGCGTCATCATGCCGATCGCTCTGCTCTTTATTTCATTTTTAGCGCCATTGAGAAACGGCCAACCACCGTAGAAAAAAATAACTGATGAAATTAGAAACAATAAATATTTATCACCGGCAAAAGTTAATGAAAAATTTAGAAAATCCTGAACAAGCGGAGAAAGCGCGAGAACAGGAACGGTTAAAATCAACGATATATAAAATCTCTTTTTAAACATCGCTGTTGAATGTCCGGCGTGCTTGCCCGCCGTAGCCTTGGCGGAGGAGGGTTTATTGTAGCCGTTATGTTCGGAATGATTCTCGTGCGCGCTATGCCCGCCTGTCGTAGCCTTGGCGGAGGAGGGATCCATTTTCATATTCATATCGCCATGCTGACTATGCTGGTTGTGATTTTTATGATCCATATTTTTTATTTTAGTTAAATTTATTTTTAATAACATTGCTAAATTTTACACTCTTCCTTTTTGCCCTTTTGCTTTTCGGGCTTCACCCGATTTTTTTGCGGGGCTTTTAATTTATTGTATTTATAAAATCAATAATTCTTTGTCTATTTTCATTATCTTGATTCGCCTTAAAATAAATTTCTATAAACACAATTTTCTGCTCAACAGGAAAATAAGCATAGATGAGGCGAATGCCACTTTTTGCTCCACGCCCCTTTAAATCTTTACATTGAAATTTTTTAACTTTAAAAAATTTAAGCTCAGTTGTATTACCGACTCCTTGAATTTCAAAAATACTTCTACTATCTATTTCCTTACAATGAAAAAGTTCTATTCTGTATTGCTTATTCACTTCTAAATCATCTGCCAATGATGAAAATTTCTTCAGCAGTTTTTTAAAATCGCGTGTAAATTCTTCTGTTTCATCATAATTCATCATCATATTGTCTTACGGAAAATTCATCGGTGCGAGAAAAAACCGCTTCATAGTTAATCGGCTGTAAATCGTCAGCACCAATCCACGGAACATCTTTATGTGAATAATCACGCATTTTTGTAGCGTTAAAATCCTTGAATCGTTCAATTTCCCAATCAATTAATTCCTTTTCTTGAGCTGAAAAATTTGAAAGATTAGCAGATCTTCGTGGTAAATATTTTTTTTGCTCATGTTGGAAATATTTTTTGGTAACACGCGTCAAATCACCGTCTTGTTCCATTTGCGCTACAATTTCGGGGAAAGCGACAGGAGTCGGTCCAAAATGATTTTTTATGTATTTTGCGCCGATTAACTGTTCTTCAAATTTTTCATAAAAATCAAAATCTATAAAATACATTAATTTGCATACTACCGCCTCGCCGATATTCGGTCGCGCGCCAATGCGTTCCAAAATATACAAAAGCACTTCTTTAAATTTTTCTACTTTTTCTTGCGGCACGGAAACACGCGTTTCAAGTTTTTGTATTTTTGGTTTTTTGGACTTTTCCAATTCCACTTTTGATTCTGGTATTTTTTTACCAGCAAGAAAATTTTCCAAAGACAAGCCAAAAAATTGCGCTAATTTTTGCGCTTCTTTTACAGACATATCTCGCGCGCCGCTTTCAATCTGCGCGTAAGTCGGGCGAGATACACCAATTTTTTCCGCCAAAAA